>NZ_JBHXAW010000174.1:0-9509 GCF_042726645.1 Isoptericola sp. NPDC060257 | reverse complement strand
GCCGGACACCTCGAATCGGGAACCGTTCGTGCACGCGATCTGTCCCGGTATCTGCCGCCATGGCGGGACAGATCGCGTGCTGGCGGGCATCCCTCAGGACGTCGGGTCGCCGGGCGTGTCGCCCGGTTCGCGCGGTTCGCCCGTCGTGTGCGGGCCGTCACCGGCGTCGTGCGCGTCCTCGGCGGCACGGCGGCGCCGCTGCAGCAGGACGGCGGCCGCCACGCCCACCACCGCGAGCACGGCCACGGGGAACAGCCACGCCGTCGCCCACCCCGCCTCGCCGTCGGCGTCCAGGTCCACGCCCGGCGTGCCCCCGCCGTCGTGCACGTGGCCGGACGACGCCGTCGCGTCCTCGGACGCCGTCGGGCTCGAGAGAGTGCTCGACGGCGAGGCGCTCGGGGAGGCGCTCGGGGACGGCGACGCGGCGTCGACCGTGAACGCGAGCTCGCCCTCGATCGGGTGTCCGTCGGAGGAGACGACACGCCAGGACACGTCCCAGTCGCCGCCGGGCAGGTCGTCGGGCAGCGCGGCGACGGCCTCGTCGCCGTCGACGGTGACCTCCGCCGGGACGGTGCCGTCCGGCGTCGTGACCGCCACCTGCGCGCCCGCGGCCAGCACGTCGGCGCTGAACACGAGGGTGAGCCGCGTGGGCACCTCGTCCACGGTGGCGCCGTCGGCCGGGTCCGAGGACAGGAGCCGGTCGTGCGCGCTGGCGGGCTGCGCGACGGCGACGGCGAGCACGGGGGTCAGCGCGGCGGCGAGCAGGACGGCGAGGGCGCGTCGGCGCCGCGCGAGGTTCGGGTGCACGGCCCGACCCTAGCGACCCGCCCGCCCGAGCTGTGGCGCTCGCCCTGACAAGTCTCGCGGGCACGGGCGGCGTTCCTACACTCGGGGGGTGGACTTCACCTCGGCCTACGCCCACGGCTTCGCCCGCGTGGCGGCCTGCACCGTCCCCGTCACCGTCGCCGACCCCCGCGCGAACGCCGCCGCGATCCTCGCCGAGGCGCGCGCGTGCCACGACGACGGCGTCGCGGTCGCCGTCTTCCCCGAGCTCTGCGTCTCGGGGTACGCGATCGACGACCTGCACCTCGCGGACACCCTCCTGGAGGCGACGTCGGACGCCCTCGCGGCGATCGTCGAGGCCAGCGCCGACCTGCGGCCGCTGCTGGTCGTCGGGGCGCCGCTGGAGGTCGGGAACCGGCTGCTGAACTGCGCCGTCGTCGTGCAGGGCGGCCGCGTGCTCGGCGTCGCGCCCAAGTCGTACCTGCCGAACTACCGCGAGTTCTACGAGAAGCGCTGGTTCGCGCCCGGCGACGACCGTCGCGGCGCCACGGTCACGCTCCCGTTCGCGGACGGGCCCGTGCCGTTCGGCCCCGACCTGCTGTTCGCGGCCGACGACGTCGCGGGGCTCGTCGTGCACGTCGAGGTGTGCGAGGACCTGTGGGTGCCCGTGCCGCCGTCGGCGGAGGCCGCGCTGGCCGGCGCGACGGTGCTGCTCAACCTGTCCGCGAGCCCCATCACGGTGGCGCGCGCGGAGGACCGGCGGCTCATGGTGCGCTCCGCGTCGCACCGCGGGCTGGCCGCCTACGCGTACGCGGCGGCGCAGGGCGAGTCGAGCACGGACCTGTCGTGGGACGGCCAGACGATGGTCTACGAGGTGGGGGACCTGCTCGCCGAGACCGAGCGCTTCCCCGACGGCGCGCGCCGCTCCGTGGCCGACGTCGACCTCGACCGGCTGCGCCAGGAGCGGCTGCGGCAGGGGTCGTTCGACGACAACCGGCGCGCGCTCGGCGCCCGCGTCGAGGGGTTCCGCACCGTCGGGTGGACCGTCGACCCGCCGGCGGGCGACGTCGGCCTGCGGCGCAAGGTGGACCGCTTCCCGTTCGTGCCCGACGACCCGGAGCGCCTGGCGCTCGACTGCTACGAGGCGTACTCGATCCAGGTGGCCGGGCTGGAGCAGCGGCTGCGGTCGATCGGGCAGCCGAAGATCGTCATCGGCGTCTCGGGCGGCCTGGACTCGACCCACGCGCTGATCGTCGCGGCCCGAGCGATGGACCGGCTCGGGAGGCCCCGCACCGACATCCACGCGGTCACCATGCCCGGCTTCGCGACGTCGTCGGAGACGAAGGACCGCGCCACCCGGCTCGCCACGTCGCTCGGCGTCCACTTCGAGGAGCTCGACATCCGGCCGGCGGCCGAGCAGATGCTGCGCGACCTCGGCCACCCGTACGGCGCGGGCGAGAAGGTCTACGACGTCACGTTCGAGAACGTGCAGGCCGGGCTGCGCACCGACTACCTGTTCCGGCTCGCGAACCACCGCGGCGGCATCGTGCTCGGCACCGGCGACCTGTCGGAGCTCGCGCTCGGCTGGTGCACGTACGGCGTGGGCGACCAGATGTCGCACTACGCGGTGAACACCGGCGTGCCGAAGACGCTCATCCAGCACCTCATCCGGTGGGTGGCGGACTCCGGCCAGTTCGAGGCGGACACGAACGCCCTGCTCCTGGAGATCCTGGGCCAGGAGATCTCGCCCGAGCTCGTCCCGGCCGGCGAGGGCGAGGCGCCGCAGTCCACCGAGGCCGCCATCGGCCCGTACGCGCTGCAGGACTTCACCCTGTACTGGACGCTGCGGCACGGCCTGCGGCCGTCCAAGATCGCGTTCCTCGCCTGGCACGCCTGGCGCGACCCCGACGCCGGCGAGTGGCCGCCGAACTTCCCGCACGACGAGCGGTCGGCCTACGACCTGGCGACCATCCGGAAGTGGGAGGTCACCTTCTTCCGCCGCTACTTCTCGTCCCAGTTCAAGCGCTCCGCCATCCCCAACGGGCCCAAGGTCGCCGCCGGCGGCTCGCTCTCCCCGCGCGGGGACTGGCGGATGCCGTCCGACGCGTCCGCCGCCGCCTGGCTCGCCGAGCTGGAGGAGAACGTCCCGACGACGGTGTGAGCCGGACGGCGACTCAGGGGCGCGCCGCCGGACCGAACCCCGTCCAGCGCAGCTCGGGCGGCAGGTGGCCCATGTCGTTGTAGACGATCAGCGACGTCGAGCGGTCGTCGCGGTACTCGATCGTCGTGAGGGCGGCGTTGCCGTACGGCAGCCCCAGCCAGCTCTCCGGCGGGGCGGCGAGCGCGTCGCGCACGAGCCACGCGACCTGGAACGCGTGCGTGACCAGCACCTCGTGCGTCTCGACGTCGGCGGGGCGTGCGAACCGGGCGGTGAGCGCGGCGGCCAGCCGCTCGCCCTCGTCCGCCTCGGCGTCGTCGTAGCCGTCGAAGAACCCGGCCCACGCGGGCGGCACCGGGTCGGGCAGGTACGGCACGTGGTCCACGAGCTCGGGCGCCTCCGCCACGGGGACGCCGGGCAGCTGCGCCCCCAGCACCTCGGCGGACCGCACCGCGCGCGGCAGGGGCGAGTGCCAGACGGCGTCGACGGGCAGGGCCGCGAGGCGCCGGCCGGCGAGCTCCGCCTGCCGCTCCCCCAGGTCGGTCAGCTCGCCGAACGGGTCCGCGGCGCCGTGGCGCAGCACGTGCAGGTGTCGGGTCGGCATGCGCCGACGCTATCGGCTCGGCGTCGGTGCAGGCAGGGCGTCGGCGGCAGCAGATACGGTGCTGCGGGCCGTCCCACCGGGGGCGGCGGCAAGGAGCGCGGGGAGCGGTATGAGCGAGCGACAGCCTTCGGGGACGACGACGAACGGGGTCGCGACGCCCGAGCGGCAGCAGGACCGGCTCCTGTGGCCCCAGCTCGGCCCGTACCCCACCGAGGTCCGCGAGACGATCCGCGTGCTGGCGGAGATCCTCGGCGCGCCGCGCAAGAAGAAGAAGGGCACGCCGACGTCGAGCGCTGGCGGGGCGGCGCGCAAGATCGGCGTGAAGAAGGCCGCCCTGTCGGAGGTCAAGCGCGCGCTCTCCGACTCGCAGCTGCTGCTGCACGGGCACGTCCTCGCCCGCTGGATGAGGGAGCACGAGGGCGCGGTCAAGATCCTCGGCCCCCACGGCAGCACGCCGGAGTGGCGGCCGCTGAGCCTCGGCGAGGACCACACCGTGTCGGTCCCGTTCCACCTGTCGGTGTTCTTCCCCGCGGGCACCCTGCGCGACGAGCCGGTCGCGATCCACATCTGCGGCGGTCACCCCGCCGACATCACCGTCTACGCCGGCAAGGGTCGGCGCGACCTCGCGGAGGCCGTCCTCGACGACTTCCTCGCCGCGCTCAAGGGCGAGGGGAACCCGTACCGGGGCCGGATCCTCCAGGTGTCGGTGAGCAGCTACGGCAACCAGGTCGGCTTCGAACCGGTGCCCGCGACGCACGAGACGCGCGCGGACCTCGTGCTCGCCGACGCCGTCTGGGGCGAGGTGGACCTGTTCCTGTCGTCCGGCACCACGCGCCGCGCCGACCTGCTCTCGCTCGGCCTGCCCACGACGCGCGGCCTGCTGCTCGCGGGCAAGCCCGGCGTCGGCAAGACGAAGCTCGGCCGCATCCTCGCGGCGGAGGTCGCCGGCGCGATGACGGTGATGATCGTGGAGCCGGACGTGCTGCGGCAGGCGTCGGAGAACCTCTACAAGGAGGTCGAGCGCCTCGGCCCCACCCTCGTCGTCATGGAGGACATCGACGGCGTCGCGCACGCGGAGATGCGCAGCTCGTCGGGGTTCTCCGAGTTCCTCAACGCGCTCGACGGCGCGCGCGTGCGCAACGACGTCCTCACGCTCGCGACCACCAACGACCCCGGGTCCCTCGACCCGGCGGTGAAGCGCCCCGGCCGGTTCGACACGATCCTCGAGGTGCCGCTGCCCGGCCAGGAGGGCCGCGTCGCCATCCTCGGGATCTACCTGCCGCTCCAGGGCGAGGGGCTCGACCTCGCGGCGATCGCCGGGAGCCTCGACGGCGCGACGGGCGCGGAGATCCGCGAGGTGGCGCGCCGCGCCGTCCTCGAGCACGGCATCGAGGGCCTGACGACGCGCCGCATCCTCGACATCACCGCGACCGGCCGCTGGAAGCCGGCCCCCGTCGTCGGGCACTACCTGTAGCCGCCTGTTCGGCGCTACGGTGCGACGGCATGATGGCGGGCATGACCTCTCCGATCCGCACCGCCCGCTCGTCCGTCGCGATCACGAACGGCTACGTCGTCCCGGTGGACGGCCTGCCGATCGACGGCGGCACCGTTCTCGTCGTCGACGGCGTCGTCGAGGCCGTCGGGGCCGACGTCGCGGTGCCCGACGGCGTGCGCACGCTCGACGCCCGCGGCCGGTGGGTGCTGCCCGGCTTCGTGGAGTCGCACGGTCACGTGGGCGTGCATGAGGAGGCCGAGGGCTGGGCCGGCGACGACACCAACGAGAAGACCGGGCCCGACGGCGCGCACCTGCGCGCGTTGGACGCGATCAACGTCGACGACGAGGGCTTCCGCGACGCGCTCGCGGGCGGCGTGACGTCCGTCGTCGTGAAGCCGGGCTCGGCCAACCCGATCGGCGGCCAGACCGTCGCGATCAAGACGTGGGGCGGGCGCACCGTCGACGAGCAGGTGATCAGCGACGCCGTCTCCGTGAAGTCGGCGCTCGGCGAGAACCCCAAGCGCGTCTACGGCGAGCAGAAGAAGCAGCCGTCCACCCGTCTCGGCGTGGCCGCCGTCATCCGGCAGGCGTTCCTCGACGCGCAGCACTACGCGGCCCAGCGCGACGCGGCCGAGGCGAAGGGCGAGCCGTTCGCCCGCGACCTGGGCAAGGAGACGCTCGCCCGGGTGCTCGCGGGCGAGCTCGCCTGGGACCAGCACACCCACCGCGCGGACGACATCGCCACCGCCCTGCGCCTGGCCGACGAGTTCGGCTACCGCCTCGTCGTCAACCACGGCACCGACGGCGCCGCGATCGCGGACGTGCTCGCCGAGCGGGACGTGCCCGTGATCTACGGGCCCATGCTCACGTCGCGCTCCAAGGTGGAGCTCCGCGACCGCGACATCGCGAACCTGTCCCGCCTGGCCGAGGCCGGCGTGCGCGTCGCCATCACGACCGACCACCCGGTGGTGCCGATCAACTTCCTCGTGCACCAGGCGTCGTTCGCGGTGAAGGAGGGCCTGGACCCGCAGGTGGCGCTGGAGGCGCTCACCGTGAACCCGGCGTCGTTCCTCGGCCTCGACGACCGCGTCGGCGCGCTCGCCCCCGGGCTCGACGGCGACGTCGTCGTCTGGTCGGGCGACCCGCTCGACGTCGGCTCGCGCGCCGAGCACGTCTTCGTCACCGGCGTCGAGGTGTACACGTGGGACCGCGGCGCCGACGGCGGGCGCGGCGCGGGCCGCGTGCGCGAACGGTCGGAGCGCTTCGCCCGCTGACTTTCCCCACGTCCCCCGCGGGCGTCGCCGAACAGGCGAGCTCGGGTCAGTGGATGAAGCCGGTGCGCTGCCCCTCGGTGGGCATCGGGCCGGTGAGGGCGTCGAGGTAGCGAGTCTCCTCCTCGAGGTCGGCGAGGAACGACGCCGCGAGGTCCTGGCTGAGCCCGCTGCGCACGACGACGCGCTGCACGGTGACGTCGGTGAGGTCGTCGGGCATGGGATAGGCCGGCACGAGCCAGCCGCGCGTGCGCAGCCGGTCGGACAGGTGGTACAGGTTCCAGTTCTCCGTGTGCCCCGGCCTCAGCCGCCACGCGAAGACGGGGATGTCGGAGCCGTCGTTCCACAGCTCGAACGCGGGGATCTTCGCGACGCCGTCGGCGAGGAACCGCGCGACGTCGGACGACGCGTTCTGCACGGCCTCGTACCCGGCCCGCCCCAGCCGCAGGAACATGTAGTACTGCAGCAGCACCTGCGAGCCGGGCCGGGAGAAGTTCAGCGCGAGCGTGGGCATGTCGCCGCCGAGGTAGCTCACCCGGAACACCAGGCTCTCGGGCAGGGCCTCCTCGTCGCGCCACACCACCCAGCCGAGCCCCGGGTACACGAGGCCGTACTTGTGCCCCGAGGTGTTGATCGACGCGACGCGCTCCACCTGGAAGTCCCACACCAGGTCGGGCTGCACGAACGGCGCGACCATCGCGCCGGACGCGCCGTCGACGTGGATCGGCACGTCCAGCCCGGTGTCGGCCTGGATGCGGTCGAGGGCGGCCGCGATCTCGGTCACCGGCTCGTACATGCCCGTGTAGGTGACGCCGAGGATGGCGACGACGCCGATGGTGTCCTCGTCGACGTACTTCTCCAGGTCGTGGCCGTCGAGCACGCGGTGCTCCTCGCTGATGGGCACGTAGCGCGCCTCGACCTCGAAGTAGTTGCAGAACTTCTCCCAGCACACCTGCACCGCGCTGGACATGACGAGGTTGGGGGTGCCGACCGGCTTCCCGGCGTCGCGCCGGGCCTGCTGCCACCGCCGCTTGAGCGCCAGCCCGGCGAGCATGCACGCCTCGGACGAGCCGATGGTGGAGGTGCCCATCGCGTGGTGCGGGTCGGGGGCGTGCCACAGGTCGGCGAGCATGCGCCAGCAGCGGTCCTCGACGGCGGCCGTGGCCGGGTACTCGTCCTTGTCGACCATGTTCTTGTCCGCGGCCTCGAGGTAGAGGCGGGCGGCGTGGTCGTCCATCCACGTGCCGACGAAGGTGGCGAGGTTGAGCCGCGCGTTGCCGTCGAGCATGGCCTCGTCGTGGACGATCTGGAACGCCGTCTCCGGCAACGACTCCCCCGCGGGGAGGCGGTCGCGCGGCACCGAGCGCGTCTCCCCCGGGCGGACGAAGACCGGGTTGAGCTCGACGTCCCCGCTGCGGACGCGGCGACGGCCGCTCCCTCGGGTCCTGCTGACCATGGCGCTCCCCCTCGACGACGGCGATGCGGCGCCTTCGAGACTAGGTCGGGGGCCACGGGCTCACTCCTGGGGAGGCGGGTGAAGTCGAGTTAGACGACACCTGTTGCCCAACTGGTTTCCCGAGCGTAATGTCGAGGACGTCGGGAGCGCCGCCTCCCGCGAGCCCGACGGGAGGTGCGCGGCATGGACAAGCGGGTCGAGCGGACCGCCGAGGCGCTGCGCACCGCCGTCCTCGACCTGGCCGCGGAGCAGGACGTCGCCGCCCTCACCGCGTCCGCCGTCGCCGCCCGCGCGGGAATCAACCGGGCCACGTTCTACGACCACGCCGCCAGCCCGGCCGACCTGCTGGCCCGCGTCCTCGGCGCCGAGCTCGACCGCATCCGCGCGGAGTTCGACGCCGCCGTGCGGCAGGTCGCCGGTCACGCCACCCACGGCGACGCCGAGCAGGTCGTCGCCCGGTACACCGGCGCGCTGCAGGCCCACGTCGAGGCGCACCTGCCCGTGTACGAGCGGGCCCTCGAGGGCGGCCTCAGCGCCCCGCTGGCGCGCCTGCTCGCCGATCACGTGGCCGGCACCCTCACCGACCACCTGCGCGCCCACCCCGGCCTCATGCCCCTGCCCCCGGGCACCCCCGCCGACCAGGTCGACCGCTACGCCCGCGCGTTCGCGACGTACGTCGGGCTCGGCACCGTCGGCGCCCTCGAGGTCTGGCTCGGTACGCCCCCGCCCCGCGACCCCGGGTTCTTCCCGCGCGTCGCCCACGACGCCCTGCCCGCCTGGTGGACCACGCCGTCCCCCTGACGTCCCCTCCGTCCCGGGACCGTCGCGTCCCGGGCGGGCAGGTGCACCCACCCGGTGCACGCACCACCGCAGAACCACGAAGGAGGGCCGACATGGCCGTCAGCACAGGAAGCCGCGTCCACAACAAGGTCGCGATCGTCACCGGCGGGACCGGCGGGATGGGCGTCACCCACGCCCGCGCGCTGGCCGCCGAGGGCGCCAAGGTCGTCGTCGCCGACCTCGACGACGCAAAGGGCGAGGCCCTCGCCGCGGAGCTGGGCGGCGACCGCACCGACGTCGCCCGCTACGTGCACCTCGACGTCACGAGCGAGGACGACTGGGCGAAGGCCGTCGCGTTCACGCTGGACGAGTTCGGCCGGATCGACGTCCTCGTGAACAACGCGGGCATCGCGAACGGCGGCCCCATCACCGAGTTCGACACCGACGCCTGGCGCCGGATCATCGACATCAACCTCACCGGGGTGTTCCTGGGGATCCGGGCCGTCTCGCCGGTCATGGTCAAGGCCGGCTCCGGGTCGATCATCAACATCTCGTCCGTCGAGGGACTCCGCGGGAGCCGCGGCCTGCACGGCTACGTGGCCTCCAAGTTCGGCGTCCGCGGGCTCACGAAGTCGGTCGCGCTCGAGCTCGGGCCGCACGGCGTGCGGGTGAACTCCGTGCACCCCGGGTTCATCGAGACGCCGATGACCGCCGGCATCGACGCGGGCGACCTGCTCATCCCGCTCGGCCGCGGCGCGCGGCCCGAGGAGGTCTCCCAGACCATCGTCTTCCTCGCGAGCGACGAGTCCAGCTACTCCACCGGCTCCGAGTTCGTCGTCGACGGCGGGCTCGTGGCGGGCGTGCCGCACAAGCACGGCGCCTGACCGGTCACAGGCCCGCCAGGAAGTCCTTCATGAGCGGGCCGGCGGTGTCCGACCCGCGGTGGCCGTCCTCCACGAAGA
>NZ_JBHXAW010000173.1:0-9636 GCF_042726645.1 Isoptericola sp. NPDC060257 | reverse complement strand
GAACGCGACCAGCGGGCTGCGGAACGCCTTCTCGGCGAACACCGCCGACCCGCCCGCCCGCGGGTACTTGGTCACGAGCTCGGCGTAGGAGAACGCCGTCAGCATGGCCATGGCGAGCGCGATCGCGAAGGACAGCCACACCAGGCCTCCTGCTTCGCCGGCCATCTCACCGATGAGCGCGTACACGCCGGCACCCAGCACGTCCCCGAGGATGAACAGGAACAACAGCGGCCCCGTCACCGCTCGTCGCAGGCTGGCGGGGCCGGCAGCTCCACCGGATCCGGACGTCTCAGTGCTGGTCATCCGGAGAGTCTGGATGGCGCGGGCCGTCCACGCCCGCCGGGGGTGCGGCACGGTCCCGCCGTCCGCGGCCGCAGTGAGGCGAGGAGGGCGATGACGTCCCGCAGGTGACTCGCGCTTCCACCGGGGTTTCCGCGGTTGCGGACTCCTGTCACCACCCCGACGCTAGGGGTTCGGTCCAGAGGGGGCCGCACCACCCGCGCCACCGGAGGACGACCAGGCCATGCCCCTGCACACCCACCAGCCCGCTCTCGGATCGGACGGACTTCCTGCACCGGGCGACACGCGGCCGGGTTGCCTGCTCGACGGCGAGGATCTCGCCGCCGTCGGTGGGCTCGGGACGGACGTCCCGTCGACGCTCGCCTGGGTCAGCGGAGCCGCACGGCGCCTGCCGGGCCCGGGCGAGGGGCAGACCGCCGAGCTGTGGGCGTCGCTCGCCGCGGTCGCGGCCGTCGACGTCGGCGTCGCGCGGGCGCTGGAGCCGCACCTCGACGCGCTGGCGATCCTGGACCAGGTCCCGGAGCCCGTGGCGCTCGACGCGCTCGGTGCCGGGCCGGGCAGCACCTGGGGAGTGTTCGCCGCCGAGGCGCCCCCGGCCCGTCTCGAGGCGAGCCGCTCCGACGAGGGCGCCTGGACCCTCGACGGGACCAAGCCGTGGTGCTCGCTCGCGAACCAGCTCAGTCACGCGCTCGTCACCGCGTGGACGGACGACGGACGGCGGCTGTTCGCCGTCGACCTGCGCGAGCCCTCGGTCGCCCCCGCCGAGGGGCCGTGGGTGGCTCGCGGCCTGGCGCAGGTGGTCAGCGCACCTGTGCGGTTCACCGACGCTCGCGCCCTACCCGTGGGCGCGGCCGGCTGGTACCTCGAGCGGCCTGGCTTCGCCTGGGGCGGGATCGGGGTCGCGGCCTGCTGGTGGGGCGGCGCGGTGGGCCTCGCGAGGACGCTGTGGGAGTCGCTGGGCCGTCGCGAGCCCGACCAGCTCGCGCTCGCCCACCTCGGCGCCGTGGACGTGGCCCTCGGCGCGGCGCGCGCGACGATCGCCGAGGCGGCCGCCGCGGTGGACGACGGCCTGGACGGTGCGGCCGCCGCCGTGCTCGCGCGCCGCGTACGGACCACGGTCGCCGACGCCGTCGACGAGGTCCAGCGCCGGTGCGCCCACGCCCTGGGCCCCGGCCCGCTCACGACGGACGAGGAGTTCGCCCGCCGGGTCGCGGACCCCGGCCTGTACGTGCGTCAGCACCATGCCGAACGCGACCAGGCCGCGCTGGGCCGCGACCTGCTCGCCGCCGGGGTCCGCCCGTGGTGAGCTTCGACCACCGCGAGCCCGGCACGCCGGAGGACGCGTGGGCGCGAGCCGGCATCCTCGACCGGCCTCGCGGGCTCGACCTCGACGACGTCGGCGGTCTCGTCGTGGTCGCCGCCCATCCCGACGACGAGACGCTCGGTGCGGGAGGGCTCCTGCGCCACCTCTCGTCGCGCGGAGTCCCCGTCACGCTCCTGGTGGCGACGGACGGCGAAGGCTCGCATCCCGGATCCGCGACGTCCCCGAAGGAGCTGCGGGCCGTCCGCCGCCGGGAGCTTCTCGACGCCGTCGACACGGTCGCCGAGGGCGCGCGCGTCGTGCTGCTCGGCCTGCCCGACGGGGGCCTGCGCGAGCACAGGGACGACCTGCTCGCCGCCGTCACGTCCGTCGTCGACCTCGCCGCCTCCGACGGCGCCCCGCTCCTCCTCTGCGCCCCGTGGCGCGGAGACGGGCACCGCGACCACCGCATCGCCGGGCAGGTCTCTGCCGAGGTCGCGCAGATGCGCGGCGTACGGCTCCTCGAGTACCCCATCTGGCTCTGGCACTGGGGCGACCCGGCGGGTGACGACGCGCCGTGGGACGCGATGCGCGGGCTGCGGCTCACGGACGACGAGTCCGGCGCGAAGGCGAAGGCCCTCGCGGCGCACACCTCGCAGACCCGGGCCCTGACGGGGCGACCGGAGGACGCTCCGGTCGTCGGGCACGAGATGGTCCGGCACGCGACGCGGCCCGTCGAGGTGTTCGTCGAGACCGGCCCCGGTGCCGCGCCCTCACGCTCTCTCGACCGCGGCTTCTTCGACCGCTTCTACGACGGCCGCACCGACCCGTGGGGCTTCGAGTCCCGCTGGTACGAGGAGCGCAAGCGCGCCGTGCTCCTCGCGTCGCTGCCCCGCCGCCGGTTCCGGAACGCCCTCGAGCTCGGCTGCTCGACGGGCGTGCTCACCGCGGAGCTCGCCCGGCGTGCCGACGACACGGTCGGGGTCGACATCGCGGACGCGCCGCTCGCCGCCGCCCGGCGTCGTCTCGGCCAGGGACCACGGCTGCTCCGCCTCGACACCCCCGCTGAGTGGCCGGACGGCACGTTCGACCTCGTCGTGCTGTCGGAGGTCCTGTACTACTACGGCCGCGACGACCTGGACCGCGCCCTCGACCTCGCCGTCGGCTCGCTCGCCGAGGACGGGGTCCTGGTGGCGTGCCACTGGCGGCACCCCGTCCCCGAGTACCCGCTCGGCGGCGACGAGGTGCAGGCGCGCGTGACGAGCCGACAGGACCTGAGCGTCGTCGCGCACCACGAGGAGGAGGACTTCCTCCTCGACGTGCTGGTCCCCGGCCCGGCACGGTCCGTCGCGCGCGAGGCGGGCCTCGCGTGAGCGGCACGGATCAGACCGGCGGGGAGGCGCCGATCGAGGCGGTCCTGGTCGTCGTGCCCGTGCACGACGAGGAGGACCTCCTCCCGGCCTGCCTGGCAGCGGTCCGTGGTGCGGTCGAGCAGCTCGCGTGCGAACGGCCAGGTCTCGGGGTCGCGACCCTCGTCGTGCTCGACGGGTGCACCGACGCGAGCGCCGACGTCGTGCGCGGTGCCGGGGTCTCGTCGCTCGTCACGGAGCGGGCGGGTGTCGGGCGTGCTCGGGCCCTGGGCGTGACGGCCGGCCTCGCCCGGCTCGGCACGGTCTCCCCCGCGCGGACCTGGGTCGCGTGCACCGACGCCGACTCGGTCGTGCCGCCCCGGTGGCTGGTGCGTCAGGTCGAGCTCGCCGACTCGGGCGCCGACGTGGTGGTCGGCACGGTTCGCCCCCGCCTCCACGACCTCTCCCCCGACCGAGCGGCCGCCTGGCGGGCACGGCACGTGCCGGGGCGCGCCAACGGCCACGTGCACGGCGCCAACCTCGGGATCCGCGCGGCGACGTACGACGCAGCGGGCGGCTTTCCGGCGGTCGACGTGCACGAGGACGTCGACCTCGTCCGCGCTGCCCGCCAGGTCGGCGCGCGGGTCGTCGCCGATGCCGGCGCCGAGGTCCTCACCTCCGCCCGGCTCGTCGGACGTGCGCCGGGCGGCTACGCCCGGCACCTGCGCGAGGATCTCGTGGCGACCGACCGCCTGGCGTGACTCAGGGAGCCCCCGGACACGCACCGAGTCGTCGGCGTAGGGCGTGATCAGGAGCGACGCGGTCGCCGATGTTGAGGGTCCGCGCAGCATCCACGCGAGCGCACGCCCGGCCACGGCCTCCGCCGTCTCCCCACGGCGGGGATCCACGGCGTCCAGCGAGACGGCGAGCGACCACATGCCCAGAGATGCCACCGCCAGTGCGCCGCTGAGGCCCCGGAGGGACTCCTCGCGCGGGGCCCGACTGGGCCCCGCTACTCGACCCGGAGACGCTTGAGCAGCACGCCCAGGTCGGCGACGCGGTCCGGCCCGACCGCGGCAGACGCGATGTCGTGCGCGATCTCGCGCAGGGGCCGGTTGGTGTGGTTCGACGCCTCCCGCAGCCGCGCGAACGCCTCCTCGTCATCGACGCCGAGCGCCCATCCGACCAGCGCCTTCGCCTGCTCGATCGTGGCACGGTTCGCTGCCGACGCTCGGATGCTGGCAGTGGCCCGGGCAGCCGCGACACGCTCCACCGCCTCCGTGACGTCGATGAAGTAGCCGACGAGCTCGCAGACCGCACCCGTCTCGTCGCGGTGCCCTTCACCGACCACGGAGAGGGTCCGCTCCTTGCCGTGCGCGTCCATGATGCGGTGCACGCTGCTGAACGGCGCCCCCGTGGCGCACGCCTGGCGGAGCACCTGACTGACACGGTCCCGGTCTTCGGGGTGCTTGTGCGCGAGGATCAGCTCCGTCGTCGGGACGACGTCGCCGGGCTGGAACCCGTGGATGACGAATGTCTCGTCAGACCACCACCAACGCTCACTGCCCAGGTCGAACCGGTACCGGCCGACGGGAAAGCTGGCACCGAGAGCCAGCGTTCCCTCGACGTCCCACGGAGTCACAAAATCTGTCACGGTGGTCCTCTCTCCAGCCCCCTGGCTTTCGATCAGGCCGTCGCAAGACCCGACTCCGACCGTAGCCCGCTTCCGTGCCATTCGTCAGGTCCGGGTGAAAACTGCCTGGAATGGTGCGCGCACGCTCCGACGTCGGCAGTGTGGGAAGCGCCCGGCCGCCTCTCGCGGTGGGTACGGGCCGGGTGTCCAGCAGCGTGGCACCTGGTTCCCCGCCACACGTGAAGGACAGGGGACCACGTAGGGCGAGAGCGCCCTCACCTGCGGTCCGACAGGTGAGGGCGTTCTTCCCCGAAATCTGCGGCGCACCCATGGCGCAGGGCCCCGCCGGGGGCGACGTCTCCGAAACCTCGTTCCGGGTGCCCAGATTCGGTCGGGATCTGCCCGTCGAGCTCAGGCGTGAGCACCCAGAACGCATCGTGGTCGCCATCACGTGCGGCCACGGCTCCCCCGACCGACGATCGAGGTGGGGCGCAGCCCGCGCCCCACGACAGAAGGAGACACGCCGTGAGCGGCAAAGAGCACTCCGATCCCATCGAGCCGACGAGCCCTGGCGCTCCCGCCGGTCCCCGAGGAGCACGTCGCGCTACCGACGCCCCCGACGAGCCCAAGAGCCCCGGCCCGCCGGCGCCTGAAGAGGCGTCCTCTCCCTCGGCTGACTCCCTTGACGAGCCCAAGAGCCCCGGCCCGCCTCCGGGCTCGGTCCCCGGACAATCGGCCTAGACGTAGGGAGACGCTGCAGAGAGCGCACGATCCGCGCCCGGCTCGAGGCCGCCGGCGGCGAACGCGTGCCGTTCGTCGTGACCTACCGAGCGAGGGCGTGGAGCGAGTGGTTGCGGCGCGCCGCAAGAATGGCGGGGGTGGTGGGCCCGGAGGGACTCGAACCCCCGACATCCACGGTGTAAGCGTGGCGCTCTGACCAGCTGAGCTACAGGCCCTGGACAGCCAGCAAAGAATACCCGGCGAGGGGCGTCCTGCCGGACACCTGCGCGCCCGTGCTCCGAGTCAGATCTCGGCGAGCGCCTCGCGGTATGCCTCGAGGTCGCGCCGCTGACCGCGCGGGTTGACGACCGACCACCGCACGATCCCGTCGGCGTCGACGAGGAAGGTGCCGCGCAGCGCGTGGCCGCTCGTGGGGTCGAAGACGCCGTAGGCGTCGGCGACGGCGCCGTGGGGCCAGAAGTCGCTGAGCAGGTCGAAGCCGAAGCCTTCCTGCTCGTGCCAGGCCTTGAGCGTGAAGACCGGGTCGGTGGAGACGGCCAGCAGGCGCACCCCGGCCGCCTCGAAGTCCTCGATGTTGTCGCGCAGCTCGCACAGCTCGCCGGTGCAGATGCCCGAGAACGCGAACGGGAAGAACACCAGCAGGACCGGCTCGCCGCGCAGGTCGGCGAGATGCACGGGCGTGCCGTGCGTGTCGGGCAGCGTGAAGTCGGGCGCGGGGTCGCCCGCGCGCCACCGCACCTCGGGGGTCGCGCCCGTCACCGGGTCAGCGTCCGCGGCCGCGGTTGGCCAGCTTCGTGGCCGACCAGTCGGGCGCGACGGCGAACGTGCTCGTGGCGTGCAGGCCGGCGGTGGTCGCCGCCTCCTGGATCTCGTCGTGGCCGACGTGGCCGTCGCGGCCCGGCTTCGGCGTCAGCAGCCAGATGAGGCCGCCGTCGTCGAGCACCGTCAGGACGTCGACGAGCATGTCCGTGAGGTCGCCGTCGTCGTCGCGCCACCACGCGATGACACCGTCGGTGACGTCGTCGTAGTCCTCGTCGACCAGCTCGCTGCCGACCGCGGCCTCGACCTCGGCCCGCAGCGCGTCGTCGACGTCGTCTCCCCACCCGAACTCCTGCACGACTTGCCCGGGCGTGAACCCGAATCGAGCTGCCGGGGATTCCGCCTGCTTACCCACTTTGGACCTTCGTTCCTCTCCGTCTGACCATCACCGACGCGTACGGACGCGCGCGGGGCGCACGTCTGTGTGTGCGCCAACGTAGTCCACCGGAAGCACGTCCGCCCGGCAACCCCCGTCCGCCCGTGGTTTGCTCGGAGCGGGGCTGCACAGTGACCTCGGCAACATCGCCGGCCCGCGGCATGACGTAGATCACGGATCCTTGACCGCTCGATGGTGTTCCCCCGGCCCGTCTGGGGACACAATGAGTGATGACCACCCGTTCGGGGGCCGCACCGCCGCGACCACGCGACGCGGTGACCCACGACGGGATGCCTGACACGGACCGGGGCGGCGACCATGTGCCGCACACCGTCCGAAGATGAGAGAGGTTGCTGGTGGCTTCGTACGACGAGACCGGACCGTTGATCAACGGCCTGCTCAGCGCCGTCCCGGACATCGACCCCGCCGAGACCGGCGAGTGGGTCGAGTCGTTCGACGGTCTGATCGACGACAAGGGCGGCCCGCGGGCGCGCTACGTCATGCTCAACCTGCTGCGTCGCGCGCGGGAGCGCAACGTGCACATCCCCGCGACCGTGGCGACGCCCTACGTCAACACGATCGCCGTGCACGACGAGCCGTACTTCCCGGGCGACGAGGCGATGGAGCGTCGCTACCGCTCCTGGATCCGCTGGAACGCGGCCGTCATGGTGACGCGCGCCCAGCGCCCAGAGATCTCCGTGGGCGGCCACATCTCCTCCTACGCATCGGTCGCGACGCTGTACGAGGTGGGTCTGAACCACTTCTTCCGCGGCAAGGACCACCCGGGCGGCGGCGACCAGGTGTACTTCCAGGGGCACTCCTCCCCCGGCCAGTACGCCCGCAGCTTCCTCGAGGGCCGCATGTCGGCCGAGACGCTCGACGGCTTCCGCCAGGAGAAGTCGCACGCCGGCGGCGGCCTCCCCTCGTACCCGCACCCGCGCATGCTGCCGGACTTCTGGGAGTTCCCGACCGTCTCGATGGGCCTCGGCCCGGCCTCGGCGATCTACCAGGCCTGGACCAACAAGTACCTGCACAACCGTGGCATCAAGGACACGAGCCAGCAGGACGTCTGGGCGTTCCTGGGCGACGGCGAGATGGACGAGCCCGAGTCGCGCGGCATGCTGCAGCAGGCGGCGCACCAGCAGCTCGACAACCTGACCTTCGTCGTGAACTGCAACCTGCAGCGCCTCGACGGGCCGGTCCGCGGAAACGGCAAGATCATGCAGGAGCTGGAGGCCCAGTTCAAGGGCGCCGGCTGGAACGTCATCAAGGTCGTCTGGGGCCGCGAGTGGGACGCCCTGCTCAACGCGGACAAGGACCGCGCCCTGGTCAACCTCATGAACGCCACGCCCGACGGCGACTACCAGACGTACCGCGCGGAGTCCGGCGCGTTCATCCGCGAGCACTTCTTCGGCCGCGACCCGCGGACCAAGGCGCTCGTCGAGAACATGACCGACGACGACATCTGGAACATGAAGCGCGGCGGTCACGACTACCGCAAGATCTACGCGGCGTACTCCGCGGCCCGCGCCCACACGGGCCAGCCGACGGTCATCCTCGCGCAGACGGTCAAGGGCTACGCCCTCGGCTCGAGCTTCGCCGGCCGGAACGCCACGCACCAGATGAAGAAGGTCAAGAACTCCGACCTCAAGGCGCTGCGCGACAACCTGCACATCCCGCTGACGGACGAGCAGATCGACGCCGACCCGTACCTGCCCCCGTACTACCACCCGGGCATGGACGACGAGGCGATCCAGTACATGCTGGAGCGCCGCCGGCACCTGGGCGGCTTCCTGCCCGAGCGCCGCTCGACGCCGAAGCCGCTGACGCTGCCGGAGCCGAAGGCCTACGAGATCCTCAAGAAGGGCTCGGGCACGCAGCACGTCGCCAGCACGATGGCCTTCGTGCGCCTGCTCAAGGACCTCATCAAGGACAAGGAGTTCGGCAAGCGCGTCGTGCCGATCATCCCCGACGAGGCCCGCACGTTCGGTCTGGACGCGATCTTCCCCAGCGCCAAGATCTTCAACACGCAGGGGCAGAACTACCTCGCCGTGGACCGTGAGCTCATGCTGAGCTACAAGGAGTCCGAGTCCGGGCAGATCATGCACACGGGCATCAACGAGGCCGGCTCCGCCGCCGCCTTCCAGTCCGTCGGCACGTCGTACGCGACGCACGGCGAGGCCATGGTGCCGGTCTACATCTTCTACTCGATGTTCGGCTTCCAGCGGACCGGCGACCAGTTCTGGGCGGCCGGCGACCAGCTCGCCCGCGGCTTCATCATCGGCGCCACCGCCGGCCGCACCACCCTCACGGGTGAGGGCCTGCAGCACGCCGACGGCCACTCGCCGCTCATCGCCGGCACCAACACGGCGATGGTCCAGTACGACCCGGCGTACGGCTACGAGATCCGCCACATCATGCGCGACGGCATCGAGCGCATGTACGGCGACGGGTCCGACGGCCGCGACCAGAACGTCATGTACTACCTCACGGTGTACAACGAGCCGATGATCCAGCCGGCCGAGCCGGAGGAGGTGGACGTCGACGGCATCCTCCGCGGCATCCACCGGATCGCGACGTCCGACGTCGAGGGCCCCAAGGCGCAGCTCCTCGCCTCCGGCGTGGGCGTGCCGTGGGCGCTCGAGGCGCAGCAGCTCCTCGCGGAGGACTGGGGCGTGTCGGCCGACGTCTGGTCCGTGACCAGCTGGAACGAGCTGCGTCGTGACGCGCTCGCCGCGGAGAAGGACGCGCTGGTCGACCCGACGGCCGAGCCGCGCGTCCCGTACCTGACGCAGAAGCTGTCGGGGGCCCAGGGACCGTTCGTCGCGACCAGCGACTACGACCACCTGGTGCCGGACCAGATCCGCGCCTGGGTGCCGGGCGACTACGCGGTGCTCGGCGCGGACGGCTTCGGCTTCTCCGACACCCGCGCGGCCGCGCGCCGCTTCTTCCTCATCGACGGCCCGTCGATGGTCGTGAAGACGCTGCAGCAGCTCGCCCGTCGCGGCGAGGTCCCGGCCGACGTCGTCGCCAAGGCGGTGGAGAAGTACCGCCTGCTCGACGTCAACGCCGGCACGTCCGGCGTCGCGGGCGGCGACAGCTGACCCGCCGCCCGAGG
>NZ_JBHXAW010000172.1:0-9698 GCF_042726645.1 Isoptericola sp. NPDC060257 | reverse complement strand
CGTCCGGCTGGAACACCCCCGGCTCGCTGGGCACCCTCACCCTCCTGGAGGAGCTGAGCTACCTCGAGGTGGCCGAGGCCACGACGGCGCCGCAGGTCGACGGCGTCGTGGACGACGCGTGGGCCGACGCCTCCGCGGTGACCACCGACCGGCAGATCGAGGGCGACGGCGGCGCCACGGCGACCGTGCGCACGCTCTGGTCCGGCGACACCCTGTACGTGCTCGCGGAGGTCGCCGACCCGACCGTGGACGTCAGCGGCTCCGACCCGTGGGTGCAGGACTCGGTCGAGATCTTCCTCGACGCCGGCAACGCCAAGAACGGCACCTACCGGGACGTCGACACGCAGATCCGCGTCAGCGCCGAGAACGTCACGTCGTTCGGCACCGGCGACGAGGCCGCGCAGGCGGCCCGCCTGACGTCGGCGACCGCGGCGGTGGACGGCGGGTACGTCGTCGAGGCGGCGGTCGACCTGCTCGGGGCCGGCGGCGCGGGCACCTTCCACGGCCTGGACTTCCAGGTGAACGACGGCACGGCCGGCGCGCGCACCGCGGTGCGCGACTGGGCCGACCCCACGGGCACGGGCTACCAGTCCACCGCCCGGTGGGGCGTCGGGAGGCTCGTGACGGCGCCGGAGCCCGAGGGGCTCGTCAACGTGGTCGCGCCGGCCGTCGTCCCCGACGACCGGAAGGGCACCGGCCCCGGCGCGCTGCTCGCGGCCGACCCGGGGGAGTGGACCGCGCCCGACGGCGAGCGCGTGCGGTACACCTACCGGTGGCTACTCGACGGCGAGCCCGTGCGTCGCCCCGGCGTCGACGCCGCGTTCCGCGTGCGCGGCACGGACGTCGGCCACGAGGTGAGCGTCGAGGTGACGGCGCACGCCCGCGGGCTGGACGACGCCACGGCCGTCTCGGCGCCGGTCACCCTCGCGCGGAGGTAGCCGGGTCGCGGCCCGCGCGCCGGCCGGCGGCCCCGCCCTCGCAGGTGGGGCCGCCGGCTGCCGGTCGTGTGGGGGTCCGGCGAAGACGCCGGTCAGGACGGCCGCGCGGCCCTCGCGGGTGGGTAGCATCGCGGACCGGACGACGGCCGACCGTCCGTGATCCCCGACGAGCCGACAGACGATCCGACCAGGAGGACCATGAGCCAGCCGCGCGGGTACGACGCCCCCGACGCCCCGCACACCCAGGTGATCCCGCCGCGCCAGGACGGCACGTCGGCGCTGCCGGCGACGCAGGCGCTGGGCGGGTACGACGACGGCACGCAGGTGCTGCCGCCGCGCGGGGCGGGCGGTCATGACGAGGGCACGACGGTGCTGCCGTCCGCGCAGGAGTTCGGCGGGTACGTCGACGGGACGGCGGTGCTGCCGCGGGCCCAGGCGGGCTCCGGGTACGCCGACGGCACACAGGTGCTGCCGTCCGCGCCGTCGGCCGGCGGGTACGGCGACGGCACGCAGGTGCTGCCGAACGCCGCCCCGCCGCGGCGTACCTCCTCCCGCCCGGTCGGGTCGCTGTCGGCGCCGACCGCGACGCCCGCCCCGCACGCGCCGACGTCCCGCACGGTCGCGCCCCAGCCCGCCGCGCCGGCCCCGCAGGCAGCACCGCAGGCAGCACCGCAGCCGGCACCGCAAGCGGCCCCGCAGCGCGCGGCCGCCCCGCCGCCGTGGGGTGCGGCGCCCGCGCCCGGGCACGGGGGACCGGGCCGGCCCGCCCCGGAGCCCGTACGCCGCGGCACGGAGCCGACGGCCGTGGCGGCGCTGATCACCGGCATCCTCGGGTTCGTCGTGCCGCTGCTGGGCGTGCTCGCGATCATCCTGGGCGGGATCGGCCTGGACCGGACCCGCCGTCGCCGCTCGGGCGGTCGCGGCATGGCCAAGACGGGCATCGCGTTCGGGTCGATCCAGGTGGTGTTCACGGCGGTCGTGGTCATCGCCGGGCTCTGGCTCTGGAACACGTACGGCGACGAGATCCAGCAGGCCCTGGACGAGGCGGAGCAGCTCACGCAGACGGACCTGTCCGTCCCGGACCTGCTGCTCGGCGGCCTCACCGGCGACCTCTCCTTCGGCGACCTGCAGGACCTCGCCGGCACCCTCGGCGACGCCGACCAGCTCCAGGAGCTCGGCGGCCAGTGCCAGGCGGGCGACCCCGTCTCCTGCGAGGACCTGCTGGACCGCCTGCCCGACGGCATCCGCGACCAGCTCCCCGAGGACCTGACCAGCCGGATCCCGGGCAGCTGACCGCCGAGGTGCTACCTCGCGGGGCGACGTCGGAGGGTCGGCGTAGTCTGGTGCGGCACGCCCGGCACCCCGCCGGTCGCACGGTTCCCCGGCCACGACGTGACCCCAGAACCCCGTGCGTCCCGGGGAGAGCTGGGCCCGTCGTCGTGCCCGCACACCGAGTCACGTCCCGATCGCACCGCGCCGCAGACCTCGCCCGAAGGACCCGCATGAACCTCACCGGCATCGTCCCCGCCCTCCTCGCCGACCCCGGCGCCGCCGCCGCGCTCGAGTACGTCCCGGCGCGCGGCTTCGCGGACGTCGTCGGGCCGGTCGGCGTGCGCGCCCCGCTGCTGGCGGCGGCGGCCGAGCGGCGGCCGCTCGTCGTCGTCACCGCGACGGGGCGCGAGGCCGACGAGCTCGCCGCCTCGGTGCGCGCCTACCTGCCCGACGACCGGGCCGACGACGTCGCGGTGCTGCCCGCGTGGGAGACGCTGCCGCACGAGCGGCTCTCGCCCCGCGCGGACACGGTCGCCAAGCGGCTCGCGGTGTTCCGCCGGCTGGCGCACCCGGACCCCGAGCCCGGCCAGACCGGCCCGGTCCGCCTGCTCGTCATGCCCGCCCGCGCGCTGCTGCAGCCGGTGGTCGAGGGGCTGGGCGAGCTGGTGCCGGTCGAGCTGCACTCCGGCTCGACGGCGGACCTCACGGACGTTGCCGACCGCCTGGTCGGCGCCGCGTACACGCGCGTGGACATGGTCGAGCGTCGCGGCGAGTTCGCCGTCCGCGGCGGCATCCTCGACGTCTTCCCGCCCACCGAGGACCACCCCCTGCGCATCGAGTTCTGGGGCGACGAGGTGACGGAGATCCGCTGGTTCGCCGTCGCCGACCAGCGCTCCCTCGAGATCGCCGAGCAGGGCCTGTGGGCCCCGCCGTGCCGCGAGATCCTCCTGACCGACACGGTGCGCGAGCGCGCGGCCGGCCTCGTGGAGCGCCTCCCCGGCGCGATCGAGATGCTCGACAAGCTGGCCGCAGGCGTCGCCGTCGAGGGCATGGAGTCGCTCGCGCCGGTGCTCGTGGACCGCATGGTCCCGGTGCTCGAGCTGGTGCCCGACGACGCGCTGCTCGTCATCGACGAGCCCGAGCGCGTCCGCCGCCGCGCGCACGACCTCGTCGCCACGACCGAGGAGTTCCTCGCGGCCGCCTGGACGGGCGCCGTCGCCGGCGGGGCCGCGCCGATCGACCTGTCCGCGGCGTCGTTCGAGACGTTCGCCGAGGTGCGCGACGTCGCCGCCCGCCGCGGCCTGGGCTGGTGGACGCTCTCGTCGTTCGCGCTCGACGCGGGCGGCGACGAGGGCACCGCGGCCGAGGCGGAGGTCGACGGCGTCACGACCTTCACGGTCGGGGCGCGCGACGTCGAGTCGTACCGCGGCGACCTGCAGCGCGCGCTGGACGACGTGCAGACGCTGCAGCGCGCCGGCTGGCGGCTGCTGCTCACCACGGAGGGCCACGGCCCGGCCAAGCGCATGGTCGAGCAGCTCTCCGCGCAGGACACGGCCGCTCGCATGGTCGCCGAGCTGGGGGAGGAGCCCGAGGGCGGCGTCGTCCTCGTCGCGCCCGCCCTGGTGGGCAAGGGCTTCGTCGCCACGGACCTGCAGCTCGCGGTGTTCAGCGAGTCCGACCTCACGGGCCGGCAGGGGTCCACCACCCGCGACATGCGCAAGATGCCGAGCCGGCGGCGCAACGTCGTCGACCCGCTGCAGCTGCGCGGCGGCGACTTCGTGGTGCACGAGCAGCACGGCGTGGGCCGGTTCGTCGAGATGGTGCAGCGCACGCTCGGCGCGGGCGCGAACGCGGCGACGCGCGAGTACCTGGTCATCGAGTACGCGTCGTCCAAGCGGGGCCAGCCGGGCGACCGGCTGTTCGTGCCGATGGACCAGCTCGACCAGGTCACGAAGTACACGGGCGGCGAGGCGCCGTCGCTGTCCAAGATGGGCGGCGCGGACTGGAAGAACACCAAGGCGCGCGCCCGCAAGCACGTCAAGGAGATCGCGGGCGAGCTCATCCGCCTGTACTCGGCGCGCATGGCCACCCAGGGGCACTCGTTCGGCCCGGACACCCCCTGGCAGCGGGAGCTGGAGGACGCGTTCGCGTACGTCGAGACGCCCGACCAGCTCGTGACGATCGACGAGGTCAAGGCCGACATGGAGAAGCCGGTCCCGATGGACCGTCTCGTGTGCGGCGACGTCGGCTACGGCAAGACGGAGATCGCGATCCGCGCCGCGTTCAAGGCGGTGCAGGACGGCAAGCAGGTGGCCGTGCTGGTGCCGACGACGCTGCTGGTGCAGCAGCACTTCGACACGTTCTCCGAGCGGTACGCAGGATTCCCCGTGACGGTGCGGGCGCTGTCCCGCTTCCAGTCGGACAAGGAGTCGGCCGAGACGGTGGAGGACCTCGCGAAGGGCACCGTGGACATCGTCATCGGCACGCACCGCCTGCTCACCGGGTCGGTGCGGTTCAAGGACCTGGGCCTCGTGATCGTCGACGAGGAGCAGCGGTTCGGCGTCGAGCACAAGGAGACGCTCAAGCAGCTGCGCACCAACGTGGACGTGCTGGCGATGTCCGCGACGCCGATCCCGCGCACGCTCGAGATGGCGGTGACCGGCATCCGCGAGATGTCGACCCTCGCCACGCCTCCGGAGGAGCGGCACCCCGTGCTCACCTACGTGGGCGCGTACGAGGAGAAGCAGATCGCTGCCGCCGTCCGCCGCGAGCTGCTGCGCGAGGGCCAGGTCTTCTACGTGCACAACAAGGTGGAGACCATCCAGAAGACGGCGTCGCGCCTGGCGGAGCTCGTCCCCGAGGCCCGTATCGGCGTGGCCCACGGCAAGATGAGCGAGCACCAGCTGGACCAGGTGATCCGCGCCTTCTGGGAGAAGGAGCTGGACGTGCTGGTCTGCACGACGATCATCGAGACCGGCCTGGACATCTCCAACGCCAACACCCTGATCCTGGAGCGCGCCGACGTGCTCGGCCTGTCGCAGCTGCACCAGCTGCGCGGCCGCGTGGGCCGCGGGCGGGAGCGCGCGTACGCGTACTTCCTCTACCCGCCGGAGCGGCCGCTCACCGACACCGCGCACGACCGGCTCTCCACGATGGCCGCGCACACCGACCTCGGCGCGGGCATGCAGATCGCCATGAAGGACCTGGAGATCCGGGGCGCGGGCAACCTGCTGGGCGGCGAGCAGTCCGGCCACATCGCGGGGGTCGGCTTCGACCTCTACGTGCGCATGGTGGGCGAGGCCGTGGCCGCGTTCCGCGGCGAGCGCGAGGAGGAGCAGCCCGAGGTCACCATCGAGCTCCCCGTGGACGCCCACCTGCCCGAGTCGTTCATCGCGACCGAGCGGCTTCGCCTCGAGGCGTACAAGAAGATCGCGGCCGCGCAGGACGCGACCGAGCTCGCGGAGGTGCGCGCCGAGCTCGTGGACCGCTACGGCAAGCTCCCCGACGTCGCCTCTGCGCTGTTCGACGTCGCGGACTTCCGCAACCACGCCCGCCGCGCCGGCCTCACGGACGTCACGGCGCAGGGCAAGTTCGTGCGGTTCGCGCCGGTGGACCTCGCGGAGTCGGCGCAGCTGCGGCTCAAGCGGCTGTACCCGGGCACGATCCTCAAGCCCGCGATCCGCGCCTTCCTCGTGCCCTTCCCGACGACGGCGCGCATCGGCGGCCGCCCCCTGCGCGGGGCGGAGGTGCTCGCGTGGGCGCGGCAGCTCATCGACGCGGTGGTCCTGGGCGAGGTCTCGGCCGCCGCCTCGGTCGGCACCTCCTCGCCGAGGTAGTCATGGTCCCGCCGAGGTAGTACGCGTCCTACCTCGGCGAGACGAGACTCCCTCGGCGAGCGCGTCAGACGCCCGGGCGGTTGCCGTCCGGGATGGTGATGGGCGTCGTCGTGCCCGACTGGCCCTTGTTGAGGAACGCCATGCCCAGGGCCTTGACGAACTTGTCGAACAGCCCGAACGAGTTCGGCGCCACCGGAAGCAGGCCCTCGCGGAAGGCGACGTACGCGGGCCACACGGAGCGGATCAGCGCCCGCGACGCCCAGTCGCGCCGCAGGTCCAGCCAGTCGGCGATGTCGTCGCCGAGCTGGTAGATGACGAACTCGTTGAGGAACCCGCGGGTGACGCCGAGGTCGACCTGGGCGGTCAGGCCGAGGAGGACCTCGGCGAGGTCCCGGCCCTCCGGCGTGGGCGCGAGCAGCGGCGTGAGCACCTGGTCGGACTGGGCGTGCGCGTCGGCCCAGGTCGCGGGGATGTACTCGTCCCGCACGCCGAGCAGGTGGAGCGCCACCTGCCAGTGGTGCAGGAACGCCTCCTCGTCCGCCGCGGACATCCGGACGCCCCACTTCTTCATGGTGCGGTGGGCGAACGTCCCGGTGCTGTGGAACGTCACGAGGATGTCCATGTTGCTGATCGGGATCGTCTCGTCGGCGACGGCCTTCCAGTACGGCGACTGCGGCAGCAGGTGCCGCACGGCCGCGTGCACGAGGCGCGTCTTGTTCGCGGTGACGATCATCTGGCCGTCGGGCTCGTAGGCGTTCCGGTCGGTGAGGTCGTAGCCGAACGTGAAGGTCTTCGCCGCGCGGTCCTGCATGTCGGCGCCGCCCTTGGACCAGTACACGGACTTCGCCTCGCGGGGGATGACGGTGCTCATGATGCCGCCGCCCAGCCCGTAGATGACGAAGAGGTACAGGTCCTTGCGGCGGTTGAAGTCGGCCGCACGGCGCAGCTTCTCCATGTCCGCCCAGGCGGGCAGCCGTGCCTCGCGGCCCAGGAAGCCGGCGAGCTCCGAGGGCAGGCCGGCCGGTACCGGATGGTCGTTGTCCACCCACGGGAGGATGGCGTCGTTGACCGCGGGGACCTGGCCGGCGTCGATCACCGACGCCATGATCGCGTCGATCTCGTCGTCCCAGACCCACAGGGGGTCGACGCCGGTGCCGCTGCGCGCCACCGATCGCGTGGGCGACCAGGACCAGGCGACGCCTGGGGCCGCCACGCTCGTCAGGCCGAGAGCCGCGCCCAGGGTCAGCAGGGTGCGTCTGTTCATGTCGTTCACGGGACCACCTGTTTCCGACGGGGACGGGGCCCCGCGGCGGCATCGTCGTCGACGCCGTCCGGGGGCGGGGCGCCCGCCCGGGACCGATGTGACTGGCCGTTCACTTGTGATTCGTCGTTAACATATGACCGTTGGCGGCGCGGCACAACCCCTCGTCAGAGCACAGGCCTCGCACGGTGGGCCTCGAGCTCGAGCGTCGCGTCAGCCGAACGACTGCGCCGTCAGGTGCTCCACCTCGACGAGGACGGCCACGCGCTCCTCGCCGCGCGGGTAGTCGGCGCCGGTGTGCGCACGGGCGATCCTGTCGACGACGACCCACCCGCTGTCGCCGTCGAGCACCCGCACCACGTGGCCGCGCAGCATGGCCATCTCCCAGGGGCGCTCGGTGTGCGTCACGGACACGGCGACGCGCGGGTCGCGCTCCACGTTGCGCGCCTTCTGCGAGCGCGGGCCCGTGAGGAACGCGAGGAGGTCGCCCTCCCACGACACCCACAGCGGCACGCTGTGCGGCGAACCGTCGGCCAGCAGCGTCGCCAGGTGCGCCACGTGGGGCTCGGCGACGAGGCGGCGGGCGGTCTCCGGCAGGTGGGCGGGGCCGGGCAGGGGGTCGGGCAGCGGATCGGTTCCGGGTGCGGTCGTCATGGCGGGTCGACCTCCGCGGGGGCCGGGAATGATCGCTGGCGCCGGACCCGGGTGGATTTGCCGCCTCGCCAGGTGGCGAGCGGAATCCGTTCCTAGCATGAGGAGCGGACGGCGCGGCGCGGGGCCGACCGCGCCCTCCGCGAGGACCCGCGACCGCGGGCCGGCACGCGACGGACGGGGACGCGATGAGCGGGACGACCGACGACGGGCGCGGCGGCGCGGGGGCGCCGCAGGACGCGGCGGCGCGCCTGGCCGCGCTCGAGCGGGAGAACGCCGAGCTGCGCGCGCGGCTCGCGGCCGGTGGCCAGCCGGTGCTCGTCGCGTCCGCGCCGCCCGCGCCCCGCGAGCCGCGCCACCGGGGCCGGGCGGCGGCCGCCGTCGTCCTCGTCGTCCTCGGGGCGCTGCTCGCGCCGGTCGCCGTGATCGCGGCCTGGGCCGAGCGCACCCTCACCGACACGGACCGGTACGTCGCGACGGTCGGGCCGATCGCCGCGGACCCCGCGATCCAGGGCGCCGTCGCCGGCCGGCTCACCGACGTCGTGATGGAGCAGATCGACGTGAGCGCCATCGTCGGCACGGTCGTCGACGGGCTGGAGGAGCGGGGCGTCGGGCCGCGGGCCACGGAGGCGCTGACGCAGCTCGAGGGGCCGCTGACCAGCGGCGTCGAGTCCTTCGTGCGCCGCGCGGCCGACGGCGTCGTGACCAGCGACGCGTTCGAGGACGCCTGGGTGCAGGCCAACCGGGTGGCGCACCAGCAGCTCGTCGCGACGATGCGCGGCGAGGGCGGGGAGCTGCTGCAGATCGGGCAGGACGGCCAGCTCACCATCCAGCTCTCCGGGATGATCGACCTGCTCAAGCAGCGGCTCGTCGACCGGGGCCTGGGCGTCGCGGCGCGGATCCCGGAGGTGAACGCGACGTTCACGCTCATGCAGACGTCGCAGCTGGTGCAGGTGCAGAACCGGTACGCGCAGGTGGTGGCGCTGGGGACGTGGCTGCCGTGGATCTCGCTCGGTCTGCTGGCCGCGGGCGTGCTGGTCGCGCGGCACAAGTCGCGCACCCTGGTCGTGGCGGGTCTGGCGCTCGCGGCCTCGATGGTGGTCCTGGCGATCGGCCTCGCGATCGGCCGGGGGATCTACCTCGACGCGCTGAAGGACGTGGTGCTGCGGCTCGACGCGGCCGAGGTGCTGTTCGACCAGGTCGTGTCGTTCCTGAGGGTCACGCTGCGGACGATCGGCGTGCTCGGCCTCGTCGTCGCGATCGTCGCGTACCTGGGTGGGAGCAGCGCGTCGGCGCGGTCGCTGCGCGCGGGCGCGGGCCGCGGGTTCGCGCGGCTGCGCGACTACGGCGAGGGGCGCGGGGTGTCGACCGGGCCGGTGGGCGACTGGCTGGGCCGGTACCGCACGCTGGTCCGCGTGACGATCATCGTCGCCGCGGCCCTGGTGCTCCTGCTCGCGGGCAGTCCCACGCCGGGGCTCATCATCGGCACGGCGCTGGTGGCGGGCGTCCTCATCGCGCTGCTGGAGCTCGTGGCACGTCCGCCCGGGCCCGACGTCCCCGCCGCGGACGACACGATCGGCCCGCCCGACCTGCCCGCCGCGGCCCGACCCACCCACTGACCTTCAACAGGGTCAGCCTGCTGCCCGGCGTACCGAACTCGTAGCCGTACTCGTCGTAGTCACGCTCGAACCAGCCCGCGCCGATGCCGAGGATCAGCCTGCCGCCGCTGATGTTGTCCAC
>NZ_JBHXAW010000171.1:0-9874 GCF_042726645.1 Isoptericola sp. NPDC060257 | reverse complement strand
GTGAGGGTCAGGGAGGGAGGCGCGCCCTCGACGAGCGCCGCGGCGACGAGCAGCTCGAGCCCGCCGACGACGAGCTGCCACGCCGTGACCGTGAGCACCGGCGTCCCGTCCTGCCATCGCTTGGTGAGGACGGCCCCGACGGACGAGAGCACCATCGAGGCGACGGACGCCGCGATGCCCCAGCCGTCGAGCGCGCCGGTCGCGGTGCCCACGATCAGCAGGACGCCCGCACCGCCCACGGCGGCCGCGACGACGACGCGCGGCGTGGGGCGCTCGTGGAGCAGGAGCCACGCCGCGCCGGCGATCGCCAGCGGGCTGAGCGACATGAGCGAGGCGGCGACGCTGGACGGCAACAGCTGGGCCGCGACGTACACGAGGCAGAAGAAGATCCCCATGTTGAGGGTACCGAGCACGACCGAGCGCCACCACCAGGAACCGCGGGGCAGCCGGCGCGCGACCAGCAGCAGGACGACACCTGCCGGCAGCGCGCGGATCGCCGATCCCCACAGGGGCGTGCCCCCCGGGAGGAGGTGGTGGGTCACGACGTAGTTCGACCCGAACGCGACCGGCCCGACCGCCGCGACCAAGGGCCAGCGGACGCGGAGCCAGGTCCGGCGCGTCCACGACATACTTTCCATGGAAACCAGTCTACTTTCCGTGGAAAGTAGACTGGGCCCATGGCTGAGGTCGATCGCGTCGCGACGTTCGTCGAGCAGTGGCGGAGAGAACGCCCCGACCTCGACCCGAGCCCGATGGCGGTGATCGGGCGGATGCGCCGGATCTCCGACGACTTCACCGCCGCGCTCGTCGCGAACTACCGCCGGTTCGGGATCGGGGAGGGCGAGTTCGACGTCCTGTGCGCGCTGCGGCGCGCGGGCGACCCGTTCGCGCTCAACCCGGGGGAGCTCGCGGAGCACACCATGGTGACGGCCGGTGCGACGTCCAAGCGGGTCGACCGGCTGGAGGCGGCCGGCCTCGTGGCCCGGCAGTCGCGGGCCGGCGACGGGCGCGGGCGGGTGGTCACGCTGACGCCCGAGGGGCGCCGGCTCATCGACGAGGCGTACCCCGCCCACCTCGAGCTCGAGGACGGCCTGCTGGGTCCCCTCTCGCGCGGGGAGCGCGAGCAGCTGGAGGCGCTGCTGCGCAAGCTCGTCGGCGGCTGACGCCGGGGAGTGTCCGGCCCGTCAGCGTGCCGCCGCCACCGACTCGGCAGGCTCGCCCACCGCGCCGGGACCAGGGCCTGTAGGTTCGTGGCCGGCCACGAGACACGTGGCCCACCCGTCTTGGTCGAAGGAGATCCTGCATGCCCACGAGAGCCCTGTCCCGCAGGTCCCGCGCGTTCGCGATCGTGGGGGTCGCGGCCGCCCTGGCGGGGGTGACCACCGTCCCGGCCTCCGCCTCTGCCGAGGACGTCGTCGCTGTCGCGTCGGCCGCCGATGTCACCCCGGTGCGCGACTTCGTCGGGGTCGGCGGCGACGCGATCAACGGCGGTGTCTGGGTGCGGCCGGAGGCGCAGATCCGGCTCATGGGCGGCAGCAACTACCTCACCGTGCGGGTGCACAACGACGACGTCGACCCCGCGCACGTCCAGATCTCCAGCGCCTACGGCGAGCGGACCCTGCTCGTCGAGCCGGGGCGGTCCGGCTACGTCGCCGTCAACCTGCGGACGTCCGAGGTGCCGCTGATTCCCCTGCTCATCGTGGCGGAGGTGCGCGACGCCGACGGGAAACTCGTGCGCGGCACCGGGATCAACATGACGAACGTGGTCCTTCCCGAGGACTGAGGCCCGCGCCGCCTCCGGCGCCGGGTCAGCCGTCGGCAGGCTGCACCACCATGGCCGCGCCGCCGCCGCGGCGGCGCGGCTCGGAGACGGCCGTGAGCAGGCCGTCGTCGCCGAGCTGCACGGCGGTGGCGGCCCCGATCTCGGCGGCGGAGGTGAACGCGTCGCCCGACGGCACGAGCGTGTGCCCGTACTCCTCGAGCGCCGGGCCGTAGGCCTCGATGAACTCCGGCTCGGCGGTGACGGACGCCGTGTTGCGCTGCGCCGCGCGCGGGGCGGCGAGCGCCTCGCCGATCGGCATGCCACGGTCGAGGTGGTTGGTGAGCGTCTGCAGCACGGTCGTGATGATCGTGGAGCCGCCGGGCGAGCCGAGGGCCAGGACCGGCTCGCCGTCGCGCAGCACGATCGTCGGTGCCATCGACGACCGCGGCCGCTTACCGGGCTCGATGCGGTTCGGGTCGTCCGCCGCCCACACGGTGGAGAAGTCGGTGAGCTCGTTGTTCAGCAGGAAGCCGCGGCCCGGCACGAGCATCCCGGAGCCGCCGGTCTGCTCGATCGTCAGGGTGTACTCGACGACGTTGCCGTCCCCGTCGACCACGGTGAGGTTGGTCGTCGAGACGTTCTCCGTGTCGGAGTCCGCGGGGGCGATCGTCTCCCCGCACGCCGCGTCGTCGGCGTCCACGTCGCCGGGCGCGACGGGCTTGGTCGCCGCGGCCTCCGGGTCGAGCAGGCACGCGCGCTCGGCGGCGAAGTCGTCCGACAACAGGGTGTCGAGCGGGACGTCGACGAACGCCGGGTCGCCCACGTAGGCGCCGCGGTCGGCGAAGGCCAGGGCGCTCGCCTCGAGGTAGTGGTGCAGGTAGGCGGCGTCGTCCATGCCGGCCAGGTCGAACGTCTCGAGGATGTTCAGCGCCTCGCCCACCGTGGACCCGCCGCTGGAGGACGGCGCCATGCCGTAGACGTCGTAGTCGCGGTAGTCGGACACGGTCGGGTCCTGCAGCAGCGCCTCGTACCCGGCCAGGTCGTCGAGGCCGAGGTAGCCGGGCGGCACGGGCAGGTCGGTGTCCGGCGAGGTCTGCGGGTGCTGCACGACGTCCACCATCTCGGCCGCGAGCTCGCCGCCGTAGAACGCGTCCGTGCCGCGCTTCGCCAGCAGGTCGTAGGTGTCCGCCAGGTCGCGGTTGCGGAACACGCTGCCGACGGCGGGCGGCCGGCCGCCCGGCAGGTACAGCTCCGCCGTCGCGGGGAACGCCGCGAAGCGCTCGGCGTTGCTCTTCGTCTGGTCGTGGAACGTCTGGTCGACGACGAACCCGCGCCGCGCCAGCTGCGTCGCCGGCTTCAGCGCCTTCTTCAGGGAGTAGGTGCCCCACTCGTCGAGCGCCGTCTGCCAGGTCGCGGGCGTGCCCGGCGTGCCGACCGAGACGCCGCTGGTCACCAGGTCCGGGGCGAACGGGTAAGGCTTGCCGGTCGCCGGGTCGACGAACGCGTCGTTCGGCATCTCCGACGGCGCCGTCTCCCGACCGTCGATCGTCTGCACCTCGCCGCTGTCGGCGTCGTAGTACACGAAGTACCCGCCGCCCCCGACGCCGGCGCTGTACGGCTCGGTCACCCCCAGCGCCGCGGCCGCCGCCACCGCCGCGTCGACCGCGTTGCCGCCCTTGCGCAGCACCTCCAGGCCGACGCGGCTCGCCTCCGGGTCCACCGTGCTGATCGCGCCGCCGTACCCGACGGCGGTCGGCACCTTGACGTCGTCGCGCGGGGCGGCGCTCGCGGACGTCGCGGCGGTGGCGCCGACGACGGCGGTCGTCGCGGTGAGCGCGACGGCGCCCAGCGCGGCGAGCGCGCGGGTGCGACGGGCGGGGCGGGCGCTGGAACGACGGTGGTCCATGCGGTGGTCCATGGCTGTCTCCTGTGGCGGGTGCGGGTCCCGGGGCGGCTCCTCCCACAGTGGCGGAGAACGACGGGGGACGCCCGCCGAACGCGGCGGCGGCCCGGCCCGGCCCCGTCACCTCGCCTGTTGCGCGGGAGCGACGGAATCGCGACCGTAGGCAGATGACGACACCGGTCGCGGGCTTCGAGCTGCGTACCACCGATGCCCAGGAAGCCGAGCAGGCGCTCGCGACCATCTTTCCTCGGGTGCACCTGCGCGCCCCGAAGCAGGCGTTCGAGTTCTCCATCCGCTCCGCCGCGATCGGGCGCCTGGCCTGGACCGACCACACGCTGCCCATGCCGGGCCGCTCGGCGCTGGACGAGCCCGAGCCGATCGTCGTGCTGCAGCTGCGGGGCGACATCGAGCTGCAGCACGCGGGACAGTCCTTCGGTCCGGGACCGGTGCTGCTCGACGCCCCGGATCAGGCCACGGCCACGTGGGACACGGCCAGGACCAGCGGCCTCACCCTGGACCGGGGGTACGTGCGCGCGACGGCCGCGCGGCTGACCGGGCGCAACCTGCCGAGCCACCTGTTCCGGTCCGGCTCCCCGCGAGGGCCGGCGGAGGCGCGTGCCTGGAAGGCGACCACGCGGTACGCCGCGCAGTCGTTGACCCGCGACGCCGACGCGCTGTCGTCGCCGGTGCTGCAGAGCTCGCTGGCGCACCACGTCGCCCTCTCGCTGCTGCACGCGTTCCCCAACGTGGCCCTCGACGACGAGGGGCGGGCCGCCGAGCGCGTCCTGCCACCGGTGGTCCGGCGGGCGTCGGAGTTCATCGACGAGCACGCCCACGAGGCGATCACGGTCGACGACGTCGCCGCCGCGGTGCACGTCTCCACCCGCGGCCTGCAGGCGGCGTTCCGCCGCTCGCTGGACGCGACCCCGGGGGAGGCGCTGCGCCGGGCCCGGCTGGACGGCGCGCGCCGCGAGCTCCTGGACGGTGACCCGGGGGTCGCCACCGTCGCGGCCGTGGCTCGGCGGTGGGGGTTCCTGCACCTCGGCCACTTCGCCGCGGCCTACCGGCGAGCGCACGACGAGCTGCCGTCGCAGACCCTGCACCGGTGAGCTCCGGACGTCAGACCGCGGTGGTGGGCCGTCCGGTCTCGAGAGCGGCGGGGCGCAGCAGACGCTCGACGAAGGGACGGGCGGCCGTCCCGTGCGTGCTCGCGGCGGCCAGTACCGCCGTCGCGAGGTCCCGCACCTTGACGTTGTGCGTGTTGGAGGCGCCGCGCAACACGGCGAAGGCGTCGTCTGCCGTGAGGCCGTAGAGCACCATCAGCGCCCCCTTGGCCTGGTCGATCGCTGACCGGCTCTGCGCCGACGCGGCCACCTGCTGGGAGGCCATGCGGGACGCAGCCTCGCGGATCGTGGCCGTCACGTCCGTCACGAAGCCGTGCAGCACGGTCGTCGAGGGATCGTCCTCGGTGGGCTGGACCTCGCCGGTGAGCACCACGGTGCGCTCGTACCCGCGCACGTCCACGATGCGGTGCACGCTGGCGAAGGGGGCCCCGGTGCGCCGGGCCGCGGCGAGCAGCCGCTGCACGCGCTCGCGGTCGTCGGGATGCTTGTGAGCCAGGACGAGAGCGGTGGACGGCACCACCTCGCCCGGCTCGAAGCCGTGGACGAGGAACGTGCCCTCCGACCACCACCAGGTCTCCTCCGGGAGCAGGCAACGATACGAGCCGGTGAGCGGCGCGGACGGGATGTCGAGAGCGTGCTCCAGGGCGGACCGCTCCTGCGCTGGTGCGAGGGGCGACGGGGTCTCGGGCGGGTCGGCCGGCGTGCGGCGGGGGTCCACAGGCACCTCCTGGGCATGCGCGCTCCGCGGATCGGGACGCGGTCTGCTCCGGGACCGTCTTCTCGATGCCGGCTGACCAGGACACCACGGGTGCCCGGCCGTCCACGGGCGATCTGCGCGTCCGGGACGGCGGTGTGCGCCTGAAGGACCGCCCGGGCGGCCGCACTAGGTAGAAGAGTTTCCCTGGCGGTTGACATCGTGAAAGTTGGTGGCAACCTGGTCGCGGGACGCTGCGACGGCGCACGTCCCGGCCCGACCAGCGGAGGATCCCCCCCATGAGCCGAGCACAGAGCCGAGCACTGCCCCCTGCCCGACGTACCGTGCCCCTCGGGGTCGGTCTCCTGCTCGGCCTGGCGATGGCGGTGCCCGCGGGCGCCGCCGCGGCCGCGACGCCCGATCCCGACCTGCCGGTCGCGACCGCCGCCGTCTCGCCCGCCGCGGCGGGCACCGTCTCCGACGACGTCGCCGACCTGCCGCTGGACGACGCGGGTGCGGCGATCGTCACCGAGCGCGCGGAGCGGCTGATCGCCCCGGGCCTGGAGCTCACGGAGTTCGCGCGCGTCTCCGCGGAGGGCTGGCTGAGCGGCGAGGTGCTCGTCGCGCACCTCGGCCGGGACGGCGGGCCGCGCCTCGGCTACCTCGGCCCCGACGCGGTCGCCGGCAACGCGACCGTGAGCGCGATGGCCGCCGACCGGGGCGCCGTCGCCGCGATCAACGGCGACTTCTTCGACATCAACAACTCCGGTGCCGCGCTCGGCGCGGCCGTGGACGACGGCAGGCTGCTCAAGTCCGCCGCCCCCGGCCGCGAGAAGGCTCTGACGGTCGACTCGTCGGGCGTCGCGCGGCTCGCCGAGCTGTTCCTGGAGGGCACGGTCACCCTCGGGACGGGAGACGACGCGCGCGAGCTGCCCGTCGCTGGGCTCAACGTCACCGCCGTGCCGGCGGGCGGCGTCGCCGTCTTCGACGCCGCCTGGGGCGACGCGGCGCGCACCCGCCCGCTCGGCGCGGGGGAGCAGGGCGTCGAGGTGCAGGTCCGCACCGCACCCGGGAGCGACGAGGGCGCGGCCGGGACCGTCGTCTCCGTGGGCGCTCCGGGCTCCGGCCGCCTGCCGGCCGACGTCCGCGCCGTCGTCGCCCGGCCCGGGGCCGCGGCCGACGCGCTGGCGGCCCTCGCGCCCGGCGACGCGGTGACGCTCGCCTACGGCCTGCGCGACGACCTCGGCGAGCTCCGCACCGCCATCGGCGGAGACCCCGACGACTGGCTGCTCGAGGACGGCGAGGTCACGTCGTCCACCAGCGACTTCGCGACGCTCCGGCACCCCCGCACGGCGGTGGGCCTCAGCGAGGACGGCAGGACGGCGTACCTCGTGGTCGTCGACGGGCGGCAGGCGCAGAGCATCGGTGCCTCCCTGCCCGAGCTGGGCCGGTTCCTCGGTCAGCTCGGCGCGGACGACGCGATCAACCTCGACGGCGGCGGCTCGACGACGATGGTCGCGCGGCTGCCCGGGGACGCGGGGACCAGCGTGCTGAACAGCCCGTCGGACGGCGGCGAGCGCCTGGACGCGAACGGCCTCGGGCTGTTCACCCCCGAGGGCTCGGGCGAGGTGCACGCCTTCGACGTGCGCGCGGCCGTGCCCACGGGCGACGCCCCGGCCGGCGACGCGCTGCGCGTCTTCCCCGGCCTGCACCGCACCCTGACCGCGGCGGGGTACGACGAGTCCCGCGCCCCCGTCGACACCCGTCCCGACGACTGGACGACCACCGACGCGGCGGTCGCGACCGTCGCCCGCGCCGACGACGGCGCGGGGGTCGTCACCGGCGTCGCGGCCGGCACCGCGACCGTCCGCGCCGCGACCCCCGCGGCGGACGGCGTGGCGACGGGCCCCGCGGAGCTCACGGTGCTCGGGGGCCTCGAGCGCCTCACCGTGCCCGAGCCGGTCGTGACGCTCCCGGACGCGGACGCGACGGCGTCCCTCACCGTCGTCGGGCACGACGCCGACGGGTACGCGGCGCCGGTCGAGGCGCGCGACGTCGAGGTCACGGGCGGCGACGGCGTCGCCGTGCTGGAGCCGGCGGCCGACGGGTCGTTCACGGTGCGGGCGCTGCGGGGCTCGGGCGCCGCGACCTTCACGCTCGCGGTGGGGGACGAGCAGGTCGAGGTCGCCGTGGCGGTCTCGCTGGAGGACGTGGTCGTGGCGGACCTGGCGGATGCCGACCGCTGGACCGCGGCGCACGACCGGGCTCCCGGCGGCTCGGTCGCCCCCGGCGAGGGTCACGAGGGCTCGGCGGGCCTGAGGCTGACCTACGACTTCACGCAGTCCACCGCGACCCGCGGCCAGTACGCCGTCGCGCCGGCGGGCGGGATCGTGGTGCCCGGGCAGCCGCGCACCCTCACGGCGTGGGTGCACGGCGACGGGAACGGCGCGTGGCTGCGGCTCCAGGTGCGCCAGGGCGACGGGGTCGTGACCAACCTCGACGGCCCGACCGTGTCGTGGGAGGGCTGGCGCCAGGTGCAGGTCGCCGTGCCCGAGGGCGTCGCGTTCCCGCTCACGCTGCAGCGCCTGCGCCTCCTCGAGACGCGGGCCGCAGAGCAGTACACGGGCGAGGTCGTCGTCTCGGACCTGCGCGCGCAGGTGCCGCCGGACGTCGAGGCGCCGGTGGCGGAGCGGGTCGAGGACCCGGCGGTCGTGGCCGACGGCGCGACGGACGCCGCGCCGCTGCGCGTCGCGGTGCTGTCGGACGCGCAGTTCGTCGCCCGGGACCCGGGGTCGGGGGCGGTGCAGGGCGCGAAGCAGGCCCTGGCGGAGATCGTCGCGGCCGACCCGGACCTGCTCGTCATCAACGGCGACCTGGTGGACGAGGCGTCGCCCGCCGACTTCGACCTGGCCCGCGAGGTGCTCGACGAGGGCCTCGCCGACGCCGACTTCCCCTGGTACTACCTGCCGGGCAACCACGAGGTGATGGGCGGTTCCATCGAGAACTTCGAGGACGAGTTCGGCGAGCGGACGCACGTCGTCGACGTGCCCGACCCGCGCGGCGACGGCGGCACCACGCGCCTCGTCATGCTGGACTCGTCCAGCGGTCGCCTGGGCAGCGACTTCGCCCAGCTCCGCGCCCTGCGCGACGCGCTCGACGACGCGGCCGCGGACGACGCCGTGACGGGCGTCGTGACCTTCTTCCACCACCCGCTCGACGACCCGCTGCCTACGAAGGCGAGCCAGCTCGTCGACCGGGTCGAGGCGGAGACGCTGCGCGGCTGGTTCGAGGACTTCCGCGAGACGTCGGGCAAGCAGCTCGCCTCCGTCGGGTCGCACGTGGGCGTCTTCCACGCGGCCACCGCGGACGGGATCCCGTACGTCGTCAACGGCAACTCGGGCAAGAGCCCGGCCAGCACGCCCGACGACGGCGGGTTCACCGGCTGGTCGATGATCGGCGTCGACCCGGCGGCGCAGGGCACCGGCGACGGCGGCTGGTTCTCCTGGGAGGTCGAGGCGCGCGCCGAGAGCGTCACCGTGAGCGGGCCGGAGGAGCTCGCCGAGGGCACGTCCGGCCAGGTCAGCGCGCTGATCGCACAGGACGACACCCGCCAGGTGCCGGTCGCGTGGCCGGTGTCCTCCCGTTGGGGCGGGGACAAGGTGTTCGTCGGCTCGCCCGACGACGCGCCGTCCGGCGCCGTGCTCGCCCTCGACCCGGCGACGCACGAGGCGACCGCTGTCGCGCCCGGCCGCGCGACCGTCGAGGTCGAGGTGAACGGCGTCGTCGGCGCGCTCGAGGTGCTGGTGCCCGCCGGGGCGCCGGGCACCGCCCGGATCAGCGACGACAACGGCTGGGACACCGGCCTGCGCGACGGCGACTACCGCGTGCTCGTCGACCTGTGGTGGGGCGAGAACGCCACCAGCCTGCGGCTGTACGAGGACGGCGCGCTGATCCACACCGAGAAGCTCACGTACGGCGGCACGGACGCCCAGCGGATCGCCGTCCCCGTCGCCGGGAAGAAGAACGGCGCGTACGAGTACACCTGCGAGCTCGTCAACGCGGCGGGGACGACGCCGTGCGCCGGCCCCCACACGGTGCGGGTGACCGACGCGAACCCGGGCACGCCCACGCTGTCGCACGACAACGGCGACGGGGACGGGGACTTCGTCGTCGCGATGGACAAGTGGTGGGGCACGCAGGCCACCGGCTACGTCCTGTACGAGGACGGCGTCGAGGTGGACCGGCAGGAGCTCGTCCCGGGGACCGGGGGAGAGGCGCAGTCCGCCGCCACCGTGCTCACGGGCCGGGAGCCCGGCACGTACCGGTACGTCGCCGTCCTCACCAACGACGCCGGCGAGACCCGCAGCAAGGAGCTGGCCGTCCGCGTGCGC
>NZ_JBHXAW010000170.1:0-9886 GCF_042726645.1 Isoptericola sp. NPDC060257 | reverse complement strand
GTCCCGGCGAGGGACCGGGCCACCGGTGCGTCGTGAGCCGTGCGGCTCGGGTCTCCGAGGAGGGCGTGTCAGGCGACGGCCTCGGGGACGTTGGCGACGCCGTCGGGCAGGATCCGCCGGCCCAGGACCTTCGCCGAGTACCCGGCGCGGTCGAGGTACGGCGTGATGCCGCCGGTGTGGAAGCCCCACCCGGCGCCGAGGATCATGCACAGGTCGATCTGCTGCGGCCCGGCGACCACGCCCTCGTCGAGCATGTGACCGATCTCGACCGTCAGCGCCGTGAGCACGGAGTCCAGCACGCCCGCGGCGTCGAGCACGGGGGTGCCGTGCCGGCCCTGCTCGCCGGCCGGGAGCGCCTCGCCGAAGACCGCCTGGATCGCCGGGTCGACCGGCTTGGGCAGCCCGGGGGCCGGACGGTCGAGCACGACGCGCGTGCCGTCCGCGACCAGCTTCTCCAGGCCGGGGGAGGTCGGGAACCGGTCGCCCAGGTCCTCGCGCAGCGAGGTGAGCACGTGCAGGCCGACAGTGGGGCCGACGAGGTCGAAGAGCTCGAAGGTCGGCATCGGGAAGCCCAGCGGCGCCAGCGCCGTGTCGGCCACCTCGACGGACGTGCCGTTCTCGATGGCCTCGACGACCTTGCCCATGACCAGCACGAGCAGCCGGTTGACGACGAAGCCGGGCCGGTCGGCGACGAGCACCGCCGTCTTGCGCAGCTTCTTCGTGATGGCGAACGCCGTGGCCAGCGCCTCGTCGGAGGTCCGCTCGGCCTTGACGACCTCGACCAGCGGCATCTGGGCCACAGGGTTGAAGAAGTGGATGCCCACGACGCGCTCGGGGTGCCGGAGGTCGGCCGCCATCTCGGTGACGGACAGCGCGGAGGTGTTCGTCGCGAGGATCGTGTCCTCGCGGACGATGCCCTCGAGCTCGGCGAAGACCTTCTTCTTGAGGCCCATGACCTCGGTGACCGCCTCGATCACCACGTCGCAGGAGGCGAACTCGCCGATGTCGGTGGTGCCGGTGACGCTCGCGACGATGCGCGCGGCGGCCTCGGGCGTCATCCGCCCGCGGCCGACGAGCTTCTCGACCGTGGACCGGACGAAGCCGAGGCCCTTGTCGACCCGCTCCTGGTCCAGGTCGCGCATGACGACGGGGACGCCGAGGCGCTGCGCGACGAGCAGCGCGATCTGCGCGGCCATGAGGCCGGCGCCGACGATGCCGACCCGGGTGACCGGTCGGGCGAGGCTCTTGTCCGGGGCGCCGACGGGCTTCTTGCCGCCCGAGACGAGCTGGAAGGCGTAGACGCTGGCGCGCATCTCGTCGGACATGATGAGGTCCGCCAGCGCCTGGTCCTCGGCCGCGAAGGCCTCCTCGCGGGTGGCCGTCCGGGCCGCCGCGAGCAGGTCCAGGGCGCGGTACGGCGCCGGGCGCGAGCCCGCGACGACGGCGTCGAGCCGCTGGCGCGTGGCCGCGACGACGGCGTCCCACACCGGCTGGGGGTCGAGCTCGCGGCGGGGGACCTCGACGTCGCCGCGCAGCACCCGCGACGCCCACAGGATCGACTGCTCGAGGAAGTCGGCCGGCTCGAGGAGCTGGTCCACGAGGCCGATCTGCGCGGCCTCGGCCGCCTTGAACGGCTTCTGCGTCGCGGGGCGCGTGAGAATCACGTCGACGGCCTTCTCGATGCCCACGAGACGCGGCACGAGGTAGGCGCCGCCCCAGCCCGGGATGAGGCCGAGGCCGGTCTCGGGCAGGCCGAGCGCGGGGGCGTCGGACGACACCGTGCGGTAGTCGCAGTTGAGCGCGACCTCGAGACCGCCGCCGAGCGCCAGCCCGTTGACGAACGCGAACGTGGGCACGCCCATGGTGTGCAGCAGCTCGTAGGCGGCGTGGCCGGACCGGCCCAGCTCGAGCGCCTGCTCGTGCGAGGTGACGGTGGAGACCTGCAGCAGGTCGGCGCCCGCGGCGAGGAAGTACGGCTTGCCGGTGACGGCGACGGCGGCGATCTCCCCGCGGCCCGCGCGCTCCTGCAGCGCGGTCAGCGCCGCGGTGAGCTCGGCCATGCCCTCGGGGCCCAGGGTGTTGGGCTTGGTGTGGTCGAGGCCGTTGTCCAGCGTGACGAGCGCGAGGGTGCCCGCGCCGCCCGGGAGCTCGACGTCCCGGACGAGGGAGTGCGTGACGCGCTCGGCGCGGACGCCGGAGGTGTTCTCGGTCGTGTTCGAGGGCATCGTGGTCAGTTCTCCTCGTCCGTCGCGGTCGTCGCGGTGGTGTGGCCGGAGTAGTCGGCGTGGTGCGGGTTCTCCCAGATCACGGTGCCGCCCTGGCCGAGGCCCACGCACATGGTGGTGATGCCGTACCGGACCTCGGGGTGCTGCGCGAACTGGTGCGCGAGCTGCGTCATGAGGCGCACGCCCGAGCTGGCCAGCGGGTGGCCCATGGCGATGGCGCCGCCGTACGGGTTGACGCGCTCGTCGTCGTCGGCGATGCCGTAGTGGTCGAGGAAGCTCAGCACCTGCACGGCGAAGGCCTCGTTGATCTCGAACAGGCCGATGTCGTCGATGGTCAGCCCGGCCTGGGCGAGCGCCCGGTCGGTGGCGGGGACCGGGCCGTAGCCCATGATCGACGGGTCGACGCCGGCGAACGCGGACGAGACCAGGCGCATCGCGACGGGCAGGCCCAGCTCGGCGGCGGTGTCGCCCGAGGCGAGCAGCGCGGCGGTGGCTCCGTCGGTCAGCGGGGACGCGTTGCCCGCGGTGACGCGTCCGCCCGGGCGGAACGGCGTCTTGAGGTTCGCGATGCCCTCGACGGTGGTGCCGGGGCGGGGCAGCTCGTCGGCGGTGGCCAGGCCCCAGCCCTGCTCGGCGGAGCGCACGGCGACGGGGACGAGCTCCGGGCCGACGTCGCCGTTGGCGAGCGCCTTGGCGTACTTGGCCTGGCTGTTGACGGCGTAGGCGTCCGCGCGCTCCTTGGTGAGGTGCGGGAACTTGTCGTGCAGGTTCTCGGCCGTGACGCCCATGTTGAGCGACTCGGGGTCCACGAGCTTCTCGGAGAGGAAGCGCGGGTTCGGGTCGGCGTCGAAGCCCATCGGGTGGCGGCCCATGTGCTCCACGCCGCCCGCGATGACGACGTCGGCGCTGCCGGTCGCGATGCCGGCGGCGGTCGTCGTGACGGCGGTCATGGCGCCCGCGCACATGCGGTCGATGGCGAAGCCCGGGACGGTCTGGGGGAGGCCGGCGAGCATCCCCACGGTGCGGCCGAGGGTCAGGCCCTGGTCGCCCTGCTGGGTGGTGGCGGCGATGGCCACCTCGTCCACGCGCTCGCCCGGCAGCTCGGGGTGGCGGCGCAGCAGCTCGCGGACGGCCTTGACGACGAGGTCGTCGGCTCGGGTCTCGGCGTACAGGCCGTCGGGCCGGGCCTTGCCGAACGGCGTGCGCACGCCCTCGACGAAGACGACGTCGCGCAGCGCGCGGCGGGCCGGGTTCCGTGTGGTCATGGAAGCTCCATCCGCAGGCGGGGGTCGGGACTTCGGCGTCCGACGAGCGACGCCGCTCTCGGGCGACGACCCGGTGGGGCCGGCGCCGAGGTACACGCTACCGCGAGTACCGGGAACCAGGATAGACCACTCTGAGACCCCGTCTCACCTGACGGGTCGGAGGTCAGGAGACGGTGGAGAAGGCGTCCTCGAGCGGGGTCGCGACCAGCTCGACCTGCCACGGACGCGCGCCGCGACCCCGGAGGAACTCCGCGATCTCTGCCGAGCGGGCCGGGTCCGGCGGCGTCCAGCACAGGCGGCGCAGGGCGTCCGGCTGCAGCAGGTTCTCGACCGGCACGTGCAGGTCGCCGGACATCGTGGCGAGGAGGTCGCGGGCCGTCGTGAGCCGCCGGGCTGCGACGGGGTCTCGGTCGGCCCAGGTGCGCGGCTGGGGCGGTCCGTCGGTACGCGGGCCGCGCTGGCTCGGCAGCCGGTCGTCGGGCAGGGCGAGGGCCTCGTCGATCGCGCGCTGCCAGGCGGGCGCGCGGCGGCGCGTGGCCTTGCCCGCGAACTCCGGCAGGGCGGTGAGCTGCGGCACGGTGCGCGGCAGCGCGCGGGCGGCGGCCACGATGGCGCGGTCCGGCAGCACCCGGCCGGGGGAGACGTCGCGGGCGCGAGCGCTCGCGTCGCGCGCCAGCCAGAGGCTGCGGACCACGGCCAGCTGACGCCGGTCGCGCAGCGTGTGCGTGCCCGACGTGCGCCGCCACGGGTCGACGCGCGGTGCCGGGGGAGGCGCGGTGCGCTCGGCCTCGAACTCCTGGGCCGCCCACTCCGCCTTGCCGTCCGCGTCGAGCCGTTCCGCCAGGCGGTCGCGCAGGTCCACCAGCACCTCGACGTCGAGCGCGGCGTAGCGCAGCCAGTCCTCGGGCAGGGGCCGCGTGGACCAGTCGACGGCGGAGTGCTCCTTGGCGAGGCCCAGGCCGAGCAGCTCCGCGACGACCGCCGCGAGGCCCACGCGCTCCAGGCCCAGCAGGCGCGCGGCGAGCTCGGTGTCGAAGACGCGCGCCGGCCGCAGCCCGTGCTCGGCGAGCCCCGGCAGGTCCTGGGAGGCGGCGTGCAGCACCCACTCGGCGTCGCCCACGGCGTCGCCGATCGCCGACAGGTCGGGCAGCGCGACCGGGTCGAGGAGCGCCGTGCCGGCGCCCTCGCGGCGCAGCTGGACCAGGTAGGTGGCCTGACCGTAGCGGTAGCCCGAGGCGCGCTCCGCGTCGGCGGCGACGGGACCGGTGCCGGTCGCGAACCGCTCGACCACGCGGTCGAGGGCGGCCGGGGTGTCGACGACGCGCCCGACGCCGTCCGCCGGCTCGGTGAGCGGGACGACGTCGGTGGCGGTCGGGGGGACTGCTGAGCTCATGGCCCCACGGTATGCGGTCGGGACCCGGGGCGCGGGTGCCCGCGACCGCCCGACCGGGCGGCGAGCGAGGCGACGCCGTCGGGCAGCGGGGGCAGGCCGCCGGCCGTCGCCATGAGGTCGCCCCACACGGCGAGGTGCATCCCGAGGTCGGTGTCGGTGGGCGTCCAGGACGCGCGGATCTCGAGGTCCACCGCGTCGGGCGTGGCGCCCAGCGCGCCGAAGCTCTGGGAGAGGACGCGCGTCACGGTGCCGCCGATCGCCAGGGCGTCCACGCCCGCGGCCTCGAGCGACTCCGTCACCCAGGTCCACGCGACGTCGGCCAGCAGGGGGTCGGCGGCGAGCTCGGGCTCGAGGGTGGCGCGCACCAGCGTGACGACCCGGAAGATGCCCTGCCAGGTCTCCTGCCCCTCGGGGTCGTGCAGGACGACGAACCGGCCCGTGGCGACCTCCTCGCCCCCGGGCTCGGCGACCTCGCCCTCGAGGGCCACCGAGTACGGGGCCACGCGCGTGGGGCCGGGGATCTCCGCCAGGTGCACCTCGCCGCGCAGCCGCCGCTCGCGCAGGGACGCCAGCGCGGCCGCGAACGGGGCGGGCACCTGCCGGGTCTCCTGCCGAGGGTCCCGCTTCGAGTCACCCGTGCGATCGCCGGTCACGCCAGCCACCGTACGGCCCGGCGCGGCCGGTCGGGCGAAACGACGCACCGGGGGGCCGGTCGTGTCCGGATCGTGATGGTCCGTACACCTCGGCCGCCGCGCCGACTACGCTGGTCCCGGCTCCCGGGCGGGGGAGCGCGTGCGCCAGTCGCCGCCACCCGGCCGCCCGACCCGAACCGAGAACCGACGGAAGCAGGGAAACGATGACAGCTCGTGCCCAGATCGGCGTGACCGGCCTTGCGGTGATGGGCCGCAACCTCGCCCGCAACTTCGCGCGGCACGGCTACACGGTGGCGGTGCACAACCGGTCGTACGCCAAGACGCAGTCGCTGATCGCCGACGCCGGGCAGGAGGGCGACTTCGTCCCGTCCGAGTCGATGGCCGACTTCGTCGCCTCCCTGGAGCGGCCCCGCAAGGTCGTGATCATGGTCAAGGCGGGCGCGGCGACCGACGCCGTCATCGACGAGCTCGTGCCGCTGCTGGAGGAGGGCGACATCGTCGTCGACGCCGGCAACGCCCACTTCCCGGACACGATCCGCCGCGAGAAGGACCTCAGCGCGAAGGGCCTGCACTTCGTGGGCACCGGCGTCTCGGGCGGCGAGGAGGGCGCGCTCAACGGCCCGTCGATCATGCCCGGCGGCACCCGCGAGTCCTACGCGAGCCTGGGCCCGATCCTCGAGGACATCTCGGCGAAGGTCGACGGCACGCCGTGCTGCACCTACGTCGGCCCCGACGGCGCCGGGCACTTCGTCAAGATGGTGCACAACGGCATCGAGTACGCCGACATGCAGCTCATCGCCGAGGCCTACGACCTGCTCAAGCAGGGGCTGGGCGCGTCCGCGGCCGAGATCGGGCAGATCTTCGCCGAGTGGAACACCGGCGACCTCGAGTCGTTCCTCATCGAGATCACCGCCGACGTGCTGCAGCACGTCGACGCGGCCACCGGCAGCGCGTTCGTCGACATCGTGCTCGACCAGGCCGAGCAGAAGGGCACCGGCCGCTGGACGGTGCAGAACGGCCTCGACCTCGGCGTGCCGATCACCGGCATCGCCGAGGCGACGTTCGCCCGCGCGCTGTCCGGCTCCGTGCCGCAGCGCGAGGCCGGCCGCGCCGCGCTGCCCGCCGACGCCGGGACCTGGGAGATCGCGGACCGCGACACCTTCGTCGAGGACGTGCGCCTCGCGCTGTACGCGTCGAAGGTCGTCGCGTACAGCCAGGGCTTCGACCAGATCGCCGCCGCCTCCGCCGAGTACGGCTGGGACATCGACCGCGGTGCCATGGCCCGCATCTGGCGCGGCGGCTGCATCATCCGCGCCCGCTTCCTCAACCGCATCACCGAGGCGTACGAGCGCGACGCCGCGCTGCCGCTGCTCCTCGCGGACGAGTACTTCACGAACGCCGTGGGGAACGGCCTCGCCGCCTGGCGTCGGGTCGTGTCGCAGGCCGCCCTCAACGGCGTCCCGACCCCCGCGTTCTCCTCGTCCCTCGCCTACTACGACGGCGTGCGCGCCGAGCGGCTGCCCGCCGCGCTCATCCAGGCGCAGCGCGACTTCTTCGGTGCGCACACCTACCGCCGCACCGACCGCGAGGGCACCTTCCACACCGAGTGGTCGGCCGACCGCTCCGAGCAGGAGGCATGAGCGCACCCGTGAGCACCACCAGCACCGACGCCGGCCCCGGGTTCCAGCCCGTCATCGTCGGCTCGGACATCGGTGTGTACGCCCTCGCCCGCTCGTTCCACGAGCGCTACGGCGTGCGCACCACCGTCGTCGCCTTCGCCGAGCCGGGCCCGATCGCGCACTCGCAGATCATGGACACCGAGCTGTCCGGCACCGCGCCCGAGCAGATCGTCGGGGCGCTCCAGGACGTCGCGGGCCGGCTGTCGGCTCCCGGCCGCACCCTCGTGCTCCTCACCAACATGGACTGGGTGGTGCGCGTGCTCGTGCACCACCGCGGGGAGCTCGAGGCCGCCGGCTACGTCGTCCCGTTCGCGGACGCCGCGCTCATCGACCGGATCTCCGACAAGGCGGAGTTCCAGGAGGTGTGCGCGGGGCTCGGGATCCCGACGCCGGCCACGGTGATCCAGGACTTCGCCCGGGCCGAAGAGCCCGGCTGGGAGCCGCTGCCCGTCGGCTTCGACTTCCCGGTCATCGCCAAGCCCGCGAGCAGCGCCGACTACCACGACGTGCAGTTCGCCGGGAAGAAGAAGATCTACGAGATCGCGACGCCGGCCGAGCTGGACCGGCTGATGATCTCGCTGCGCGAGGCCGGCTTCCGCGGGCGCTTCCTGGTGCAGGAGAACATCCCGGGCGACGACACGCGGATGCGGTCGGTCACGGCCTACGCCGACTCGAGCGGGCGGGTCACGCTGCGCTCCTCGGCGCAGGTGCTCCTCGAGGAGCGCACGCCGGCCGCGCGCGGCAACCCGTCGGCGATGATCGTCGAGCCGATCGACGAGATCCTCGACGCCGCCCAGCGGATCCTCGAGCACACCGGCTGGCGCGGGTTCGCGAACTTCGACGTCAAGCTCGACCCGCGCGACGGCGTGTTCAAGTTCTTCGAGCAGAACCCGCGCATCGGCCGGAACAACTACTACCTCACCGCGGGCGGGCAGAACCCGACCGAGGCCCTGGTGGACGACGTCGTGCACGGCGTGCGGCGCGAGCCGGTGACGGCGGACCGGGAGGTCCTGTACGCCGTCGTGCCGAAGCGACTGCTGCGCTCGTACGTGCTGGACCCGGAGCTGCACGCCCGCGTCGTGCGGCTGCAGCGCTCCAGGCGCACGGTGCACCCGCTGCGCTACAAGGCGGACGCGTCGCCCCGTCGCCGCCTGTACGTGCTCACGGCGATGCTCAACCACGTGCGCAAGTACCGGCAGTTCTACCCGCTGGAGGCGCTGCGCCGGAACTACGCGGCGAACACCGCGGCGGGAGCGCCGGCCGGCACGTCGGCCGGCGGCGCCGCGACGAAGGAGGCATCGTGACGCAGACCCCGCAGCGGAGGCTGCAGCCCGTCGTCCTCGGCGGCGACATCGGCGCGTACAGCCTGGCCCGGGCCTTTCACGAGGCGTACGGGGTGCGTTCGGTCGTCGTGTCCGGCGCCTCCACCGGCCTGGTGCGGCACTCGCGCATCCTCACGCACGTGGCGGAGCCCCGGATCGACGACCCCGAGGCGATCGTGGCGCGCCTGCGCCGCATCGCGGACGAGCACGCTGACGCCGATCTGGTGGTCGTGGGCTCGGCCGACTGGCTGGTGCGGATGCTCGTGCAGCACCGCGACCGCCTCGAGGACCGCTACCTGGTGCCCTACGTGGGCGAGGAGCTGCTGCTGCGGCTCACGGACAAGGAGGAGTTCGGGGCCCTGTGCGCCGAGCTCGGCCTCGCGCACCCGACGACGGTCGTGCACGACGTCGCGTCGGGCACCGAGCCGGACACGAGCGGCCTGACCTTCCCCGTGATCGCCAAGGCGGCCAGCACGGCGGCCTACCACGACGTCGAGTTCGCGGGGAAGAAGAAGGTCTTCCTCGTGGACACCCGCGCCGAGCTGCTCGACCTGCTCGGGCGCGTGAAGGACGCCGGGTACGTCGGCTCGTTCGTCGTGCAGGACTACATCCCGGGCGACGACTCCGGCATGCGGATCCTCACCTGCTACAGCGACGCGCAGGGCAAGGTGCGGTTCTCCTCCTTCGGGCACGTGCTGCTCGAGGAGCACGCCCCCGGCGCGCTCGGGAACCCGGCCGCGATCGTCACGGGCACCCAGTCCGAGGTCGTGGAGCAGGCGCGCCGCCTGCTCGAGCACGTCGGCTGGACGGGCGTCGCGAACTTCGACCTCAAGTACGACCCGCGCGACGGGCGGTACGTGTTCTTCGAGCTCAACCCGCGTCTGGGCCGCTCGAACTACTACGTCACGTCGACGGGTGCGAACCCGGTGAAGTTCTACGTGCACGAGCACCTGCGCGGGCTCGACCCCGACCCGCGCGCCGTGCTCGGGCCGGACGTCCCGCTCTCCGGCGACGGCGAGGTCACGACCGAGCACCTGTACACGGTGCTGCCGGGCGCCCTGCTGCGACGCTACGTCGCCGACCCGGCCATCCGGTCCCGGACGCGTCGCCTGCAGCTGACGCGGCGTGCGTCCAACCCGCTCTGGTACCGCAAGGAGTGGGACCCCCGTCGGGTCGCGTACCTGCTGGTGTCGCAGGTCAACCAGTTCCGCAAGTACGCCCGGCACTACCCGGTGGCGCAGTCGCGGGCCCTGGCCTGGACCGGCCCGGCCGCACGGCAGGGCACCCGGGAGGGCGCGTGACCCCGGAGGCCGGGCACGGCGCCGACGGGACGGTCGACGACCGCCCCG
>NZ_JBHXAW010000169.1:0-9908 GCF_042726645.1 Isoptericola sp. NPDC060257 | reverse complement strand
GGCCTTCCCGTCGAGATCGACGCCCATCACGTCACCTTCATGGATTCCTCGGGTGTGGCGTTCCTCGCACGCCTCGCGTCGCGCAGCCCGCACCGTGTGCGGGTGCTTCGCGCCCCGCCCACCGTCCGGTTCCTCCTCGAGGTCACACGGATCGGCGAGCTGCTGGAGATCGTCGACGTCGACCCCGGCTTCGACCTGGAGTCCCCCGCGCCCCGCTGACGCCGAGGTAGTACGGAATCTCCCGAGAGAGCACGAAGGGGCGGCCCGCACCGTGTGCGGACCGCCCCTTCGAGCTACCTCGTCATGAGGTGCAGGGTCACATCTTGTGGCCGGCGGAGCGCAGCTGCTGCGCGGCCTCGACGATGCGGGCGGCCATGCCGGCCTCGGCCTGCTTGCCCCAGGCGCGCGGGTCGTAGGCCTTCTTGTTGCCGACCTCGCCGTCCACCTTGAGGACGCCGTCGTAGTTGCGGAAGAAGTGGTCCGCGACGGGGCGCGAGAACGCGTACTGCGTGTCGGTGTCGATGTTCATCTTGATGACACCGTTGTCGACCGCCTCGGAGATCTCCTCGGCCGTGGAGCCCGAACCGCCGTGGAACACGAGGTCGAACGGGTTCTCCTTGCCGATCTCCGAGCCGACGGCCTTCTGGATGTCCGCGAGGATCGACGGGCGCAGCTTGACGGCACCCGGCTTGTACACGCCGTGCACGTTGCCGAAGGTGAGGGCCGTGAGGTAGCGGCCCTTCTCGCCGGCGCCGAGGGCGCGCACGGTGGCGAGGCCGTCCTCGGCCGTCGTGTAGAGCTTCTCGTTGATCTCGGCCTCGTGGCCGTCCTCCTCGCCACCCACGACGCCGACCTCGATCTCGAGGATGGTGCGCGCGGCCTGCGAGAGCTCGAGCAGCTCGGCGGCGATGACGAGGTTCTCGTCCAGGGGGATGTCCGAGCCGTCGAACATGTGCGACTGGAAGGTCGGGTTCTTGCCGGCCTTCACCTGCTCCGCCTCGAGGGCGAGCAGCGGGCGCACCCAGGAGTCGAGGTTCTTCTTGACGCAGTGGTCGGTGTGGATCGCGATGTTCACCGAGTAGTTCTTCGCGACCTCCGTGGCGTAGGCCGCGAGGGCCAGCGAGCCGACGACGCGGTCCTTCACGGTGGAGCCCGACGCGTACTCGGCGCCGCCCACGGAGACCTGGATGATGCCGTCCGACTCGGCCTCGGCGAAGCCCTGGAGAGCGGCGGTCACGGTCTGCGACGAGGTGATGTTGACGGCGGGGTAGGCGAACTTGCCGGCCTTCGCCCGGTCGATCATCTCGGCGTAGACCTCGGGGGTTGCGATAGGCATCTGCGGTACTCCAATGACGGGGCGTACGAGGATGCAGCGGGATGCTTCGTCGCGACGGGCGCCGTGCGACCCGCATGCAACCGGATTTTCTCACGTCCGGGTCATGAGAGTCACATGCCGTCGGCTCCGTGAGACGGCGCGAGCCAGCGCGACGCCCAGGCGTGCATCGCGACGGCACCTGCGGCGCCCGCGTTGAGGGACCGCGTGGAGCCGTGCTGGGTGATGTGCAGGACGTCGGCGCACACCGCCTGCGCCTCCGGCGTCAGGCCCGTGGACTCCTGGCCGAACAGCAGCACGCAGCGGGCGGGCAGGTCGTAGGCCTCCAGCGGCACCGACCCGGGCAGGTTGTCGATGCCGATCACCGGCAGGCCGGCCCCGCCGTCCGCCGACGCCGCCCAGGCGGCGAGCGCCGCCGCGTCCGGGTGGTGGTGGGTGTGCAGGTAGCGGTCGGTGACCATCGCGCCGCGCCGGTTCCACCGCCGTCGGCCGACGACGTGCACCCCGGCCGCGTTGAACGCGTTGGCCGTGCGCACCACGGAGCCGATGTTGAGGTCGTGCGCCCAGTTCTCGATGGCGACGTGCAGCTCCCGCCCGGCGGGGCGGCGGGCGTCGAGGTCGGCGACGACCGCCTCGACGGTCCAGTACCGGTACCGGTCGACGACGTTGCGGCGGTCGCCGTGCGCGAGCAGCTCGGGGTCGTAGCGGGGGTCCGGGGCGCCGTCGGGCAGGCGGGGCCACGCGTCCGGGCCGCCGGGCCACGGGCCGACGCCGACCTCGCGCCCGGGCGCCTCCTGCTCCGCGTCGGTCATCGCCCGGCCAGCCACGCGTCGTAGGTGATCGTGCCCGCCGCGGCGTCGGGCACGAGGTTGCGCCCGGCGCGGAAGAACTCCCCGAGCGGGCCGGGCAGCGGCACGGCCACCGGGAGGCGGCGGGAGCCGCGCGCCCGCCGCCAGGCGCCGGCCATCGCCCGCGCGTCGAGCACCTGCGGCCCGCCGACGGTCGCGGTCGGCGCACCGGACGGGCCCGTGCCGGGCGCGACCCCGAGCGGGTCGGCGCCCTCGGCCGCGTCGACGAGCGCGCGGGCGACGTCGCGCAGGTCGATCGTCTGGAAGCGGCAGCCGCGCGGGTACGGCAGGAGCCCGAGCCGCGACCAGGCCCCGAGGCGGCTGTCGCGGCCGAAGAAGAGGTCGAGGAACCCGTGGAACTGGGTGGCCCGCACGACCGTCGCCGGCACGGGCCCGGCGGCGTAGACGCGCTCCTGCTCGGCGTGCGCCCGGTAGTACCCGTACGCGCTGCGGTCGACCGCGGCGATCGAGAGGACGACGGCGCGCCCCACGCCCGCACGACCGGCCGAGCCCGCGACCCGCCGCGCACCCGCCGTGAAGACGGCCTGGGCGGCGGGCGTCATCCCGTTGCTGGTGTCGACCACGGCCTCCACGCCGTCGAGCGCCGCGGCGAGCGCGCCCGCGACCCGCGCCTCGTCGTCGTCGAGGAGGTCCGCCGCGTGGTGCGTCGCACCGGGCTCGAGGTCCGCGCGCCGGCGCGATACCACCCGCACCTCGTGGCCCCGCGCCACGGCCTCCCGCACCACGGCGCGCCCGGCCTGACCGGTGCCGCCCACCACCGCGATCGTCGTCATGCGCCCATCCTGGCGCACGCGCGGGGCCGCCCCGCCCACTAGGGTGAGCGGCGTGAGCGAACGACGGATCGAGTGCTGGCTGACCGACATGGACGGCGTCCTCGTGCACGAGGGGCAGGCCATCCCCGGGGCGCCGGAGTTCATCCGCGCCCTGCGCGACGCGGAGCGCCCGTTTCTCGTCCTCACGAACAACTCGATCTTCACGCCGCGCGACCTGCGCGCCCGCCTCGCGACGTCGGGCATCGATGTCCCGGAGGAGGCGATCTGGACGTCCGCGCTGGCCACCGCGCAGTTCCTCACGGACCAGATCCCCAACGGCTCGGCGTACGTGATCGGCGAGGCCGGCCTCACCACCGCCCTCTACGAGGCGGGGTACACGCTCACCGAGTCGAACCCGGACTACGTGGTGCTGGGCGAGACCCGCACCTACTCGTTCACCGCGATCACCAAGGCGATCCGCCTGGTGCGCGACGGCGCCCGCTTCATCGCCACCAACCCGGACACCACCGGCCCGTCCGCCGAGGGGCCTCTGCCCGCCACCGGCGCCGTCGCCGCGATGATCCAGGCCGCCACCGGCCGGTCGCCGTACTACGTGGGCAAGCCGAACCCGATGATGTTCCGCTCCGCGCTCAACCGGATCGACGCCCACTCCGAGGTGACGGCGATGATCGGCGACCGCATGGACACCGACGTCGTCGCCGGCATCGAGGCGGGGCTCGAGACCTTCCTCGTCATGACCGGCTCCACCACGGCGGCCGAGGTGGACACGTACCCGTTCCGGCCGTCGCACGTCGTCGACTCGATCGCGGACCTGATCGGCCGGGTATGACGCGCCGGGAGCGGGTCCTCGTGCGGGCCGCGCTCGTCGTCGGCGCCGTGCTGGTGGTGCTCGGGGTCTACCAGGCCTCGACCTGGACCTTCACCCTCGGCTGGTTCGCGTACGCCCCGCTGTCGGACACGACGTTCCACCCGCAGATCCCGAACTGGTGGGTGCCGCCCGCCATGATCGGCGTCGGGGCGCTACTCGCCGGCCTCGGCGGCGGCTTCCTGCTGGGCCGCCGCCGCGACTGACCGCTCAGGCGAGGCCGAGGTCCGCCAGGTCGTAGAGGTAGTGGTAGGGCACGCCGAGCGCCTCGATCTTCTCGCCGGCCCCGGTGGCGCGGTCGACGATCGTGGCGCAGCCGAGCACCTCGGCGCCCGCGGCGCGCAGCGCCTCGATGGCCGTGATGGGCGACCCGCCCGTCGTCGTCGTGTCCTCGAGGACGACGACCTTGCGGCCCGCGACCTCGGGGCCCTCGATCTGCCGCTGCATGCCGTGCGCCTTGGCCGCCTTGCGGACGACGAACGCGTCGAGGTCCTGCCCGCGCGACGCCGCGGCGTGCAGCAGCGCGTCCGCGATCGGGTCCGCGCCGAGGGTGAGGCCGCCGACGGCGTCCACCTCCGCCGTGCCGAGGCCGACCTCCTCCAGGTGGTCGAGCAGCACGTGCCCCACCAGCGGGGCCGCGCGGTGGTGCAGCGTGATCCGGCGCAGGTCGACGTAGTAGTCGGCCTCCTTGCCGGACGACAGCGTCACCTTGCCGTGCACGACGGCGAGCTCGGTGATGAGGTCGCGCAGCTGCTCGCGGGGCGTGGGGCCGAAGGTGGTATCCGAGGAGGTCACCCGGTCATCGTACCGACGGCCTCCTGCCCGTCCGCGGGGGCGGCGTCGACCTGGAGCGCGACGAGCGCCACGTCGTCGGCGCCCCGGATCGGCGTGCTCCGCGCCAGCACGCAGTCGGCCAGCCGCTCGAGCCGGCGGTCCACGACCTGCTCGACGTCCTGGCGCAGGAGCTCCAGGGAGTCGGACAACAGCTCTCCCCGCCGTTCGACCAGGCCGTCGGTGAAGAGCAGCAACGACGTGCCGGGGTCGAGGTCGAGGGTCGACTCCGGCCGGTCCGTGGGCAGCAGCAGGCCGAACAGCCTGCCGGGGCGCTCGCCGAGGAGCTCGGCTCCGCGCTCGGCCCTCCGCACCAGCGGTGGCAGCGACCCGGCACGTGCCCAGGTGACGCGCCGCGACCCGTCGGGCGCGGGTGGGTCCACCACGGCCGCCGTGACCGCGGCGAACCCCTCGATCCGCAGCGCGGCGGCGGCACGCTCGGCCCGGTCGAGGACCTCGGCGGGGCCGGCGTCGTCCTCGACCGCGACCGTGCGCAGCACGCCCTTGAGGTGCGTCATGGTGGCCGCGGCGTCGACGTCGTGCCCCGCCACGTCGCCCACGACGAGCACCGCCCGGCCCGACTCCCGGACCACGACGTCGTACCAGTCTCCGCCGACCCGCGTGATCCGGTTCGCCGGCTGGTAGCGGACGTCCACGACGAGCCCCGCGACGTGCGGGGGCGGGGCGAGCACCGAGGACTGCAGCGTGACGGCCGCCTCGCGCTCGGCGGCCGCCGTCGCGCGCATCCGCGCGACCGTGCTGTGCCACGACATGCGCTCGGGCGTGGCGCGCCCGTCCGTGCCCTCCACGTCGGCCGCGTCGACCTCCTCCACGCGCACGACGACGGCGCGGACGGTCGGGTCGCCCGGCCGCGTCACCGGCAGCGCGAGGAGCATCCAGTACCGCGGGCCCGTCTCGCCCGTGCGCCGGTCCGGCAGGTCCCATCGCGTGGGCTCGACGACCTCGGGCATGCCCGTGCGCAGGCAGCGGTCGATCGCGTCCAGGGCGCGGGGCACAGGGGGAGGTCCGCCCGGCACCTGCGCCACGGCGTCGGCCAGGGTGCGCCCGACCAGGGCGTCCGCCGGCACCCCGAGCGGCTCGGTGTACGAACGGTTGGCGTCCAGCACGAGGAGGTCGGGGTCCAGGACGATCTTCGGCACGGCCATCGCGTCGAAGATGTCGCGGTAGTCCAGCGTGGCCCCACCAGGGACGGCGCTCCGGCCGCCCCCGGCGTCCGTCGCCGGCGTCGTCCCCCGGATCACGCCACCATCGTGGGGTAGCCGAGCGGTCCTCGCCCGGTGTCGGCGAAGGCGGAGGTCAGCGGTACTTGCCCACGGCGCGGACGGCGACCCTCGGGGCAAGGCGCAGCAGGGCCGCAGCCGCCTTGTAGCGGACGGACGGTGTCGAGAGGACGACGCCGCGGCGCACGTCCGCGAGCGCCTCGGAGACGACGGTCGGGGCGTCGAGCCAGCCGGCGTCCGGGATCGTGGACATGTCCACGCCCGCCCGGTCGTGGAACTCGGTGCGCACGAACCCGGGGCTCAGCACCGTGGCCGTGACGCCGGTGCCCTTGAGCTCGACGGCCAGCCCCTCCGTGAACGACCGCACGTAGGCCTTCGCCGCGGCGTAGGTGCCGCCGGCGGTCAGCGCGGCGATCGACCCGACGTTGAGGATCGCGCCGCGCCCGCGGCCCGTCATCTGCCCGGCGGCCGCGTGCGACAGCACGAGCACCGCCCGGACCATGACGTCCAGCGCGGACACCTCGACGGCGAGGTCGCCGCCGACGAACGACTGCGCCGTGGCGAACCCGGCGTTGTTGACCAGCAGGCCCACCGGGCGCCGGTCGTCGCCCTCCTCGTCGCCGGTGACGGCGAGCCGGGCGGCGACCCGCTCCAGGTCCTCCGGCACGGACAGGTCTGCGGGCAGCACCTCCACCCGCACGCCGGCGGCCGCGCGCACCTGCGCGGCGACCTGCTCCAGGCGGTCGGCGTCGCGCGCGACGACGACCACGTCGTGTCGCGCGGTGGCGAGCTGCCAGACGAACTCCAGGCCGAGGCCGGCGGTGGCGCCGGTGACGAGCGCGGTACCCATGAGGGCAGCCTAGAGGGCGGACGCCGCGGGGTTGACCCTCACGCGACGTGAGGCTCCGCGCCGGCCGCACGACCGACACCACCTTCCCCGCGTTCAGCATCAGCCCCGCGACGCCCGGCGTCGACCCCGACACCGCGACGTGGGGATGACCGACCGGTGCCGTCGGCCTCCGCCGGTAGCCTGGCGCCCGTGCGCCTCGCGACCTGGAACGTCAACTCCGTCCGTGCCCGCGTCGACCGGGTGATCGCCTTCCTGGAGCGCTCGGGCACCGATGTGCTCGCCATCCAGGAGACCAAGTGCCGCGACGAGCAGTTCCCGCACGCGGCGTTCGAGGCCGCCGGGTACCAGGTGGCGCACACCGGGCACTCGGCGTGGAACGGCGTCGCCATCGCGTCGCGGGTCGGGATCGCGGACGTCGAGACGTCGTTCCCCGGGCAGCCCGGGTTCGCCAAGGCTCCCGCCACCGTGCCCGACGACGCGCCGACCGAGGCGCCCGACGTGGAGCCCGTCGAGGCGCCGGCGACGCTGCTCGACGTGCCGCCGCCGGTCGAGGCGCGCGCCCTCGGGGCCACCTGCGGCGGCGTCCGCGTGTGGTCGCTGTACGTGCCGCACGGCCGCGCGGTCGGCGACCCCCACTACGCGTACAAGCTGGCGTGGCTGGGTGCGCTGCGCGACGCCGCGGCCGGCTGGCTCGCCGACGACCCGCGCACCCAGGTCGCGCTGGTCGGCGACTGGAACGTCATCCCGCTCGACACGGACGTCTACGACCCGGCCGCGTTCGAGGGCCACACCCACGTGACCCCCGCCGAGCGGGAGGCGTTCACGGCGTTCGCGACCGCCGGGTACACCGAGGTGACGCGGGAGCACCTGCCCGCCGAGCACACCTACACCTACTGGGACTACCAGCAGCTCGCGTTCCCCCGGAACAAGGGCCTGCGCATCGACTTCGCCTACGCCTCCCCCGCCGTGCGCGAGCGCGTCACCGGCGTCGTCATCGACCGTGACGAGCGCAAGGGCAAGGGCGCCAGCGACCACGTCCCCGTGATCCTCGACCTCGCCGACCCGGCCTGACGCGCGGAGCACGTCGTGACCGAGGACCAGCACCGGCACCAGCCGGACCAGGGCGCCCTGCACCGGCGGCACCCTGCGGACGAGCCCGCACCCGGTTCCGCCCCGCCGCCCGCGGAGCCGGTGTTCGCCGCGCCGACGCCTGCGGGCGTGCTGCCGGCGGACGGGCTCGTCGGCCTGGGCCTGCCGGGCACGGGCGACGACGGCGCGGCCCCGCCCGGCGACGCCGTGCCGCGTGCACCCCGGGCGGGGGGCGCCGGCACGGCCCGGGCGCGCCGCGGCGCAGGTCGTGCGGCCGTGGCGGTGGTGGCGCTCGCGGTCGTCGGCGGGGCCGTCGCGATCGGGGTCGCGGCGGCGCGGGACCGGGCGACCGCCCCGGTGCCGGCCGTGGTGACCGGAGCCCGCGAGGTGAACGCGACGCAGCTCGTGCTCAGGTCGTGCCTGCGGGACCTGCCTCCCGGCGACGTCGGCCGGGTGACCGTCGTGCCGTGCGCGAGCGAGCACGGGGCGCAGGTGGTGGGGCGCACGGACTCGGCCGCCGGCGCGGTGTGGCCCGGTCACGACGCGCTGGTGCGCAAGGCCTCCGCGGACTGCGGGCCCGGACTGTTGGGGGCCGCGGGCCGCGAGGACGTGGGGCCGACCTTCGTCGTCCTCACCCCGTCCGAGGACGGTTGGGCGGCCGGCGACCGCACGGGGCTGTGCGTCGCGGTCTCCGCCTCGCCGGCGACGTCCGACCTGCTGCGCTGAGCCTGCGACCGTGGTCGGACGCGCGGACCGGTCGACGTCTTCGACGTCCCCCCACCGGTGGATTCCTACAGTGATCTTCGTCACATCCGGTATCAGGGGACGACGTCCGGTTCGGCCGGGGTTGACCGGACTCGTCCAGGGCCGATACATGTCGGCCCCCGCGCCAGCGACACGCCGTACCTGTTACCGGAACGTGACCTCGAAGGGTCCCCAGGGTTAGCGTCCCTCGACCGCACCTAGCAACGGGTGCCGGCCGACCGGGACGCAGCCGAGTGCTGCCGGCGTCCCGGTGACCACGAAACTCACGGCAGCAGCGGGAGACCCACTTCCGGCCGGCCGCCCGGGCACACCGCCCGGACGCTCCCGGCCTTGGGGTTCAGCCACCTTGGTGGCGGGCCAACGATCTCGGCCTCACCCGACAGCTCATCTCGCAGGCTGGAGGTCACGCCCCATGTCCATGCCCCCTGCCCCCGCGCGCCCCGGCACCGCCGCCGTGGCCGCTCGCCGGCCCCGCCGGGCGATCATCGCCCACGCCGTCGCCGGCGCCCTCACCGGCGGCGGTCTCATCGCCGTCGCCCCCCACGCCTCGGCGGCCCCGGCCGCCACGGCGGTCCAGGCGGCCTCGACGTCCTCGAAGCCCCGGCCGTCCGTCAGCCTCAAGGCGACCAAGACGACGCTGATCAAGGGTTCGGGGAAGTCCAAGCGCCCCGTGTACACCGTCACCGCCAAGCGTGCCGGCAAGACGATCGCCGGGAAGGCGAAGCTCGTCATCAACGGCAAGGTCAAGTCGACCAAGACGATCCGGCACGGCAAGGCGACGTTCAACCCGAGCTGGCCCATGCACAAGGTCGGCAAGAACAAGGTTCGCGTGGTGGTGGACCCGAGCAGCTCGAGGCTGCTCGCGAAGTCCAGCCGCACCGTGACGACCACCGCGAAGAAGCCCGGCTCGCCTGTCGTGGCGATCGCGAAGACGAAGGTCGGCGCCCGCTACGTCTCCGGCGCCACCGGGCCGAGCTCGTTCGACTGCTCGGGCTTCACCTCCTACGTGTACAAGAAGGCGATCGGCAAGAAGCTGCCGCGCACGTCGTCCGCGCAGAAGCACGTCGGCAAGAAGGTCTCGCGCAAGAACGCCAAGCCCGGCGACCTGATCTGGTCGCCCGGCCACGTCGCCATCTACATCGGCGACGGCAAGCAGATCGACGCCGGCAACCCGCGCGTCGGCGTCGTCAAGCGCAGCATCTGGCAGTCGAACCCGACGTTCATCCGGGTCAGCGCCAAGGCGGTCTGACCTCTCGCAGCACCCGTCGAGCCCCCGGCCTCCGTCATGGAGG
>NZ_JBHXAW010000168.1:0-9955 GCF_042726645.1 Isoptericola sp. NPDC060257 | reverse complement strand
GTCCGGGGCCGAGCCGTGCACCGGCTCGAACATGGACGGCGCGGTGCGGTCGGTCCGAGCCACCGCCCGCCCCGGCCGTCATCCCCCTGTCGATCACCCGACATCCACTTCAGTCCGGGTGACCGCTGTGGTCGGAGCGACGCCGGTGCCCACGAGGTGCACGGTCGTGGAAAACTACAGGGGTCACCCGGTGAAAGGCCCCCGATCATGACCACTTCCAGCACCTCTCCGTCCGCAGCGAGCGCTACGCCGAGCACCGGCGGGTCGGACATCCTCCCCGCCGAGCTCGAGGACCTCGTCGCCCTGTTCGACGTGCGCGCCACGGACTCGCCCACCCCGGACGCCGAGCGCGAGGCCGCGCTGCGGTCCCCGAAGTTCGGCACCGTGTTCACGGACCACATGGCGCGCGTCAGCTGGCGCCAGGGCGACGGGTGGCTCGACCGCCGCGTCGAGAAGTACGGGCCGCTGCAGATCGACCCCGCGACCGCCGTCCTGCACTACGCGCAGGAGATCTTCGAGGGGATGAAGGCGTACCGGCACGCGGACGGCTCCGTCTGGACCTTCCGCCCGGACGCCAACGCGGCCCGGTTCGCGCGCTCGGCGCATCGCATGGCGCTGCCCGCGCTGTCGGTGGACGACTTCATCGGCTCGATCGCGGCGCTGGTGCGCACGGACATCGACTGGGTGCCGTCCGGCGAGGACTTCAGCCTCTACCTGCGGCCCTTCACGTTCGCGTCGGAGGCGTTCCTCGGGGTGCGTCCCACGAACGAGGCCGAGTACCTGGTCATCGCCTCGCCCGTCGGCCCGTACTTCGCGGGTGGCGTCAAGCCGGTGTCGATCTGGATCGACGAGCACTACCACCGCTCCGGGCCCGGCGGGACGGGCGACGCGAAGTACGGCGGCAACTACGCGGCGAGCCTCCTGCCGCAGCGGCTCGCCGGGGAGAAGGGCTTCGACCAGGTCTGCTACCTCGACGCCGTGACGAACACGTCGCTCGAGGAGCTGGGTGGCATGAACGTCTTCGTCGTCATGGCCGACGGCTCGGTGCACACCCCGGAGCTCACCGGGACCTTCCTCGAGGGCGTCACGCGCTCGTCCATCCTGCAGCTCGCCACGGACCGCGGGCACCAGGCCGTGGAGCGGCGCATCCCGCTCGCCGAGGTCGTCGCCGGCCTCCGGGACGGCACCGTGCGGGAGATCTTCGCCTGCGGCACGGCGGCGGTCATCACCCCCGTCGGCCGCCTCGCGGGCGACGAGTTCGACCTGCAGGTCTCGGGCGGCGAGCCGGGCGAGCTCACCATGGCGATCCGCGAGGAGCTCACCGACATCCAGTACGGTCGGGCCGCGGACCGGCACGGCTGGATGCGCCGGCTCGCCTGATCAGACAGGGAGGTCCCCCGCGCGATGCCCACCACCCCGATCACGGCGGACGCGCTCAACCGGACCACGCTCGCGCGCCAGCAGCTGCTCACCCGCTCCGGCGACGACGTCCCCGCCGTCGTCGGGCGGGTGGGCGGCCTGCAGGCGCAGCACGCCGACATGCCGTACATCGCGCTGTGGGCGCGACGCTCCGGGCAGACGATCGGGGGGCTCGAGGAGGCCCTGACCGACGGCGAGGTCGTGAAGGCGACCGTCATGCGGTCCACGCTGCACGTGGTGCCCAGCGCGGACTGGCCGCTGCTCGACGCCGTCTCCGCGGAGCAACGGCTGGCGGCGTGGCGCGCGAGCGCCCGGCGGGCGGGCGTCGACCTCGTGGGCCTCAACGCCGCCGTGCGCGCGTTCTGCGCCGAGCCCCGCACGCTGGACGAGGTGGAGGCGTTCGCTGCCGAGCAGTACCCCGGGGTCGACGCCGTCGCGGCGATCCCGGGCGGCGTGAGCCGCGCGTGGTGGCGGCTCGCGAGCGCGGGCGGCGGGCTCGTGCACGTGCCGCCGAGCGGGCTGTGGGGCTCCCACGTCGCGGCGCGCTACCAGGACGGCGCGCGCTGGCTCGCCGACCGCGTGCCGCACCCGCTGCCCGGGACCGCCCCGGACGAGGCGCGGGCCCGCGCCGTCGAGAAGTACCTGCGGGCCTTCGGGCCGGCGTCCGCCCGCGACGTCGCCCGCGGTGTCGGCATCCGCGGCGTCGGGGCGCTGAAGCGGGCGCTCGCGCTCCTCGAGCTGCGGGCGTACGCCGCGCCCGACGGCCGCGAGCTGGTCGACCTGGCCGACGCCGACGTCGTGCCCGGGGACGTGCCCGCGCCGGTGCGGCTCCTGCCGCGCTGGGACCAGCTGCTCGTGGCGCTGGACGAGCGGTCACGGATCGTCGACCCCGAGCACGCGGGGCTCGTCTACCGGCGGAACGCGGACGTGCTCCCCACCCTCTGGGTGGACGGCCGGGTGGCCGGCACGTGGACCCTGGACGTCGACGCCCGCCGGGCGACCGTGCACCTCGAGCCGTTCACCGGAGACGCGTGGGCGCACCACCGGGCCGAGGTGGAGGCGGAGGCCGCCTCGCTGCTCGATCTCGCCGCGGCCGACGCCCCGGAGCGCGAGGTCACCTGGGCGGCTGAGGCTGCACGAGAGTCCGGCCGAGCACGCCGTTGAGCATCGCCGAGACGGCGACGCCCATGACGATCCACACGAGCGCGGTCACGAGCGCCGAGGCCGCGTCGCCGGGGCCCGTGAACGCGAGGGCGGCGAGGATCACGGTGACCAGCGCGACCAGCCAGCCGAAGAACATCCGCGGCCGTGGCACGACGCGCACGAGCGCCTGGAGCACCACGGCCGCGAGCAGGGCGAACAGGGCACCGGTCAGCGCCCACGCCAGCCCGGGGGCGCCGGGCACCAGGCGGGACGGGCCGAGCAGCCCGACGTCGAACGCGCTGTCGAAGACCACCGACGCCGCAAGCCCCAGGACGGCGCAGACCACGACGGTCACGGCGGCGCCGGACCAGTAGCGGCCGCGGTCCAGCGCGAGCAGCCCGCGCGACGTCGCCGCCGGCGCGTCCCAGGCGTCCGCGGGCTCCGCCGTGGGCACCACGGACGGGGGCGGCGTGATCCCGCCCGGGGTCATGCCGGGCGTCCACGCCGTCGGGTCGCCCGGGTTCGTCGGGCCGCCTGGGGGCCGCGTGTCGGTCATCGGTCCTGCCTCCTGACCTCGGTGACGGTGACAGCCGACCACACCCCGGGTCCGGTCGCACGGGCGGGACGTCCCGTGCCACGCCGTGGACGGCCTGTCCGGCCTGCGCGCGGGTGTGGCACCATGTGGCCCATGACACGCCTCGCGCACCAGCGTCGCTCGCTCATCATTCGGTAGCGCGTCCGGCACACCCGCCGGACGCGCAGACCTTCCGTACCCCGGGGGGTCTTTTTTGTTGACCAGAACGCCCGGAGCTTCTCGACGTGGGGAGTCCCGCATGACCGCCACCCCGTTCCACGTGTACGACACCACCCTGCGCGACGGCGCGCAGCAGGAGGGCATGAACCTCTCCGTGGCGGACAAGCTGGCCATCGCGCCGCTGCTGGACGAGCTGGGGGTCGGCTTCATCGAGGGCGGCTGGCCGGGCGCCGTGCCCAAGGACACCGAGTTCTTCCGCCGGGCGGCGAAGGAGCTGGAGCTGAGGAACGCCGTGCTCGCGGCGTTCGGAGCCACCCGCAAGGCGGGCACCCGCGCGTGGGATGACCCGCAGGTGCGGGCCCTGCTCGACTCCGAGGCGCCGGTCGTGACGCTGGTGGCCAAGTCGGACGTGCGGCACGTGGAGCGCGCGCTGCGCACCACCCCCGACGAGGGCCTCGCGATGATCGCGGACACGGTGGCGTTCCTCGTGGGCGAGGGCCGACGCGTCGTGGTGGACGCCGAGCACTTCTTCGACGGCTACCGGTTCGACCCGGTGTGGTCCCGGTCGGCGGCGGAGGCGGCGTTCGAGGCGGGAGCCGAGGTGGTCACGCTGTGCGACACGAACGGCGGCATGCTTCCCCACTGGGTGACCGACGTCGTGACCGAGGTGCGCGAGTCCCTGGGGCTGCCGCACGGGCGCGACGCCGTCGCGGGGGACCGGCTGCTCGGCATGCACGCCCACAACGACTCGGGCTGCGCGGTCGCGAACACGCTCGCGGCGGTGGCCGCCGGCGCGTGGCACGTGCAGGGCACCGTGAACGGCTACGGCGAGCGCACGGGCAACGTGGACCTCGTCACCGTCGTCGCGAACCTCGAGCTCAAGCACGGCCTGCGCACCCTCGCCGGCGAGGGGCTCGAGGACGCGACCCGCATCGCGCACGCGGTCGCCGAGATCACCAACATCTCCCCGTACGCGCGCCAGCCCTACGTGGGGGCGAGCGCCTTCGCCCACAAGGCGGGCCTGCACGCGAGCGCGATCAAGGTCGACCCGGACCTGTACCAGCACATCGACCCCACCGCCGTGGGCAACGACATGCGCATGCTGGTGTCCGACATGGCCGGGCGCGCGTCGATCGAGCTCAAGGGTCGCGAGCTGGGCTACGACCTCAGCGGCCAGGCCGAGCTGCTCACCCGCGTCACGACGCGGGTCAAGGACGCCGAGGCGCAGGGCTACACCTTCGACGCCGCCGACGCGTCGTTCGAGCTGCTGCTGCGCGAGGAGCTCACCGGCACCCGGCAGACGTACTTCCGCGTCGAGAGCTGGCGGACCATCGTCGAGACCGTCGCCGGCGGGCCCGGGCACGACGCGTCGAGCCGGGAGGCCGACGCGGTCGCCGAGGCGACGGTGAAGCTGCACGCGGGCGGCGAGCGCGTGGTCGCGACCGGCGAGGGCAACGGCCCCGTGAACGCGCTCGACCAGGCGCTGCGCAGCGCGCTGACGCGCGTGTACCCGCAGATGGAGAAGTTCGAGCTCATCGACTTCAAGGTGCGCATCCTCGACGCGCAGCAGGGCACCGACGCCACGACGCGCGTGCTGGTCGAGACCACGGACGGGCAGCACTCGTGGTCGACGGTGGGCGTGGGCCCGAACGTCATCGAGGCCGCGTGGGAGTCGCTCATCGACGCGTACGTGTACGGCCTCGTGCACGGGGGCGTCGAACCGCGCTGAGCCGGGCTACCGCGGCGGGCGGCCGTTCGTCAGGCGGTGCGGCCGGACGGCCTCGTACGTCGCCTTGAGGGCGGCGGTGGTCCGGTCGTAGCGGCGCTGCGCCACGCGCACGAAGAGGAAGTCGACGACGGCGAGCTGGGCGATGCGGCTCGACATGGCGCCCGAGCGGAACTGGGTCTCGCGCGCCGTCGTCGCGAGGACGACGTCGGCGAGCTCCGCCAGGGGTGAGGCCGGGAAGTTCGTGACGGCCACGGTGGTGGCGCCCGCGTCGCGTGCCAGCGTGAGCGCCTGCACGGTCTCCACGGTGGTGCCCGTGTGCGAGACCGCGACGGCGACGCAGCCCTCGCCCAGCAGCGCCGCGGACTGGAGCTGGCCGTGCAGGTCCACGGGCGCGAAGCAGGCGATGCCGATGCGGGTGAGCTTCTGGCCGAGGTCCTGCGCCGTGAGGCCGCTCGACCCGGCGCCGTAGACGTCCACGCGGGGTGCGGAGGCCACGGCCTCGACGGCGTGCTCCAGGGCGTCGAGGTCGAGCATGCGCGCCGTCTCCTCGATCGTCCGTGCCTCGTGGAAGGCGATCTTGGATACGACGTCGGTGGCGGTGTCGGTCCGGTTGATCTCGCCCTCGGCGATGCCGGAGCGCTCCAGCTCGACGGCGCGACGGCTCGTGGCCTGCGCGAGGTCGATGCGGAACTCGGGGTAGCCGGCATAGCCGACGGCGCGGCAGAACCGGACGACCGTCGCCTGCGACGTCCCCGCGCGGGCGGCGAGCTCGGTGATGGTGGCGCCGACGACGCCGGGGGGGTCGTCGAGCACGACCGCGGCGATCCGCGCCTCCGCGGGGCGCAGCGTGGGCAGCGCCTGGCGGAGCCGGACGAGGACGTCACCGTTCATGCGCGGATCTCCTTCCCGGCGGACGCCGGAGACGGGTGGGTGGTGGCCCGGACCGTGAGCCAGGTGTCGTGCGGTTCCACGAGCTCGCCGTCGCGGGGGTCGACGAGGGAGCGGGCGAGGCGCAGCGCGCCGTCGAGGGGGCTCCCGTCGGCGGGGACGAGCCGCACGTCGGGACGCAGGGCGGACAGGCGGGCCTTGAGGGGCGTGGTCACGGGGGCGCCGATCTGCAGGACGCCGCCCGTGACCGCCGCGAGCGGCGGGATCCCGGGGCGCAGCGCGGCGGCGAGGCTCTCCGCGAGGTGGGTCCCGGCGTCGTGCAGGATGCCGCTCGCGACGAGGTCGCCCGCGGCGGCGGCGTCGGCGACGGCCGGCGTGAAGGACGCGAGGACGTGCGCGCGGTCGGGCCGCCCGTACAGCGCGGCGGGCCAGCCGTCGACCGGGCCGAAGCGCTCGAGCGCGGCGGCGAGCAGCGTGGGGGAGGCGGGCCCGGGGCGCTCGTCGTGGGTGGCGACGGCGGCTCGCAGGCCGTGCGCGCCGATCCACGACCCGGAGCCGAGGTCGCCGAGCAGGTGGCCCCAGCCGTCCGCGCGGTGCCACCGGCGCCGCAGGTCGGTGGCGAGGACGATGGCGCCCGTGCCGACCGCGGCGACGGCGCCGGGTCGTCCGCCGAGGGCGCCGAGGTGCGCGGCGAGCGCGTCCGCGGCGACCGCCGTGGCGGGGGCGCCCGCGGCCTGCAGCACCTCGTGCAGCGCGCCGGGGTCGGGGACGAGCGACGGGAGGCCGGTGACCGACACGGCCGCCGCGGCGACGCGCAGTCCCGGCTGCCGTACGGCGAGGGCGTCCACCAGCTCGGCGACGACGTCGGCCGCGTCGCTCCCGGAGGCGGTGATGCGGACCGGGCGGCCGGTGAGCGTGATCGGGGCGCCTCCGGGGTCGGCAGCGCCGTCGGTGCCGCGCGCGGGCACGGCGACGAGGCGGGCGCCGCTGCCGCCGACGTCCACGGCGACGACGTGCTCGGGCACGAGGGAGACGTCCGGGCCGGTCACGGGACCCAGTGTGGCAGCGATTTTCTCAGGTTGGGCACCTCACAAAAAGAATCTCGCCCACGAGGCGTCCCGGCCCCGCTACCGTGGAGACGTGCATGGTGAGTACAAGGTTCCCGGTGGCAAGCTCGTGACGGTCGACCTCGACGTGCGCGACGGGTTGCTCGCCGACGTCAGGCTCAGCGGCGACTTCTTCCTCGAGCCGGACGACGCCCTCGAGGTCATCGACTCCGCCCTCGCCGGGCTGCCGCGCGAGACGTCGACGAGCGAGCTCGCGCGCGCCGTCGACGACGGGCTGCGCATCGCCGAGCAGGACGGTCGCGTGACCGGCAGCGTGACGATGGTGGGCTTCGACGCCTGGGCCGTCGCGGTCGCGGTCCGCCGCGCGCTGGGGCTGGCCACGACGTGGGACGACCACACCTTCGAGGTGCTGCGCCCCGGCCCCCTGCCCCCCGCGACGCTCGCCGCCCTGGACCAGGTGCTCACCGAGGAGCTGGCCGAGGGCCGCCGCGGGCCCACGCTGCGGTTCTGGGACTGGAACGAGCGCGCCGTCTTCATCGGGTCGTTCCAGTCGCTGCGCAACGAGGTGGACCCGGCGGGCGTGCGCGAGCACGACGTCACGGTGGTGCGCCGTATCTCCGGCGGTGGCGCCATGTTCATGGAGGCCGGCAACTGCGTGACGTTCTCGCTGGTCGTGCCGGCGTCGCTCGTCGACGGCCTGTCGTTCGAGCAGTCGTACGCATTCCTCGACTCGTGGGTGCTGGGCGCGCTGCACGACGTCGGCGTCGAGGCGTACTTCTCCGGCATGAACGACGTCGCGTCGCCCGCGGGAAAGCTGGCGGGCTCGGCGCAGAAGCGCCTCGCCGGCGGCGCCGTCCTGCACCACATGACGATGGCGTACGACATCGACAACGCGAAGATGCTCGAGGTGCTGCGCATCGGCCGCGAGAAGCTCTCCGACAAGGGCACCACCAGCGCCAACAAGAGGGTGGACCCGCTGCGCTCGCAGACCGGCATGTCGCGCGACGAGATCGTCGACGCGTTCGAGGCGCACTTCAAGGCCCACCACCGGACCGTGGACTCCGCGCTGCGTCCCGACGAGCTGGACCGCGCCGAGGAGCTGGTCCGGACGAAGTTCGCCGACCCGGCCTGGATCAACCGCGTGCCCTGAGCACCACCACCGCCGCCGCCCCCGCACCGACCGCGACGCGCCGAGAGGTCACCGTCCTGTCACGAATTGGTGCGGGGGCTTTCGTTATCCCCGCTCGGTCAGTTATCTTCCTCGGGAAGCGATGCCCCGGAACTTCCTTTCAGGCCGGGGCGGCGCTCGCGATCACCACGGCGATCAGCATGACAAGCGAGACGACGACGTCACGCCGGACGACGAGGACGTCGGCAGGACATGACCGCGAGAACGGCGCGCGACCGCGACAACGGCGGCGCCGCGCACCACGGAGGGCGGCCCAGCGGCCGCCGGGGGAGGACGACGATGCGTCGAGACATGTGGACCCGCAGGAACGTGGGGGCCGTGGCCACCGCGGCGCTGGTGGCGCTCGGCGTCGCCGCGTGCGGCAGCGGCGGCTCCGGCGACGGGGGCGGGGACGGGACGGTCGACGGCGAGGGCAAGACCCTCGACGTCTGGATCATGCAGGGCACGAACCCCAGCGCCGACGCCTTCTTCGACGAGGTCGGGAAGGCCTTCACGGACGAGACGGGCGCGGAGCTGAACGTCGAGTTCGTCGAGTGGGCGGACGCCCACGACCGGTTCGTCACGTCGATCGCGGGCCAGACCACGCCCGACGTCGCGGAGACCGGCACCACCTGGACGCCGGAGTTCGCCGACGCCGGAGCGCTCGCGCCGCTCGACGACTACGTGGCGGAGGCCGGCCTGGGCGACGACCTGGTGGACGGCCTCGTCGAGGCGGGCACCTACGACGGGCAGCTGTACGGCATGCCCTGGTACGCCGGCGTCCGCTCGCTCGTGTACAACACGGAGATCTTCGAGGAGGCCGGCGTCGAGCCGCCCACGACCTGGGCGGAGATCGAGTCGGCGGCCAAGGCCATCAAGGAGAAGTTCCCGAAGAAGACCGCGATCGCGGTGCCGGGCGACGCCGAGTTCACGGTGTACCCGTGGGTGTGGGGCGCCGGCGGCGAGGTCGCGACGCTCGACGGCGACACCTGGACGTCCGGGCTCGACAGCCCCGAGGCGCAGGAGGGCCTGAGCTTCTGGACCGGGCTCGCCGCGGACGGCTACTCGTCGGCGGGCGCCACCACCTGGCGTGAGACCGACGTGCTCGACGCGTTCGCCCAGGGCGACGTCGGCATGGCGATCATGGGCTCCTGGACGCCGGGCGCCATCGTCGAGGCGAACAAGGACATGGACGGCAAGTTCGCCGCCGTCCCGATCCCGGGCAAGGACGGCGGGATGTCGCCGTCGGTCCTCGGCGGCTCGCACCTGTCCGTGTTCGAGACGGCGGAGGACAAGGACCTGGCGTTCGCGTTCGTGGAGCTCATGACGACCGGTGAGTTCGCCACGAAGTGGGGCGAGCAGGCCGGCTACTTCCCGGGGCAGAAGTCGCTCCTGGACGAGACGCTGAAGAGCACCGACCCGCTCGTGGCCCCGTTCGCGCAGCAGTTCGTCGAGGGTGGCGCGTCCGTGCCGGTCTCGCCGAACTTCGGGGCCGTGCAGGCCAAGCTCACGACCAGCACGATGATGCAGTCGATCCTCTCCGGGAGCGAGGACGTGCCGACCGCCAGCACGAAGGCGGCCGACGAGATGACGTCGCTGCTCAACGGTGGCAGCTGACGCATGACGAGCACCCTCCCCGTCGCGGTCCCCGCCGGACCCGGGCAGCAGGGCGCGGACATTTCACGCCCGGTGGGGCGGCCAGCATATCGCCGGGTCCGGATCCGGAATTCCCGCATTCGCGCTCGAATTCGTTCTCTTACGCGCACGAGGAACGCGTTTTCGGATCG
>NZ_JBHXAW010000167.1:0-9964 GCF_042726645.1 Isoptericola sp. NPDC060257 | reverse complement strand
GATCGCTTGCTGGAAGGCAGGTGGGGTCAGGCGGCGGCCCGGACCCGGCCGCCCTCCATCACGAGGATGCGGTCGGCGTCCAGCACCGAGGACAGCCGGTGCGCCACGGTCACGACGGGCCTCGCGTCAGGGACCTCGCGTCAGGCCCCCAGGTCGACGCTGTCGTGCGGGGCCACGCCGTGCGAGCGGCCCGGGTACCGCAGCCCGGAGAAGTACATGGTCGTGTGCGCCACGATGTGCTCTGCCGGGACCACGACGCCGTCCCACTCGGCGTCCGTCGTCGTGTGGGCGTCGCTGACGAGCGTGACGTCGAGACCGCGGGCCGCGGCGGCCTGCGTCGTGGTGCGGATGCAGTAGTCGGACTGCGCCCCGGCGACGACGAGGCGCGTCGCGCCGAGGTCGCGCAGCACGTCCTCCAGGTCCGTGCCCGCGAACGAGTCGCGGTACGCCTTGCGCACCAGCGGCTCGCCCGGGGCCCGCTCGAGGGGCGCCGCGAGCTCCCAGCCGGGGGAGCCCTCGGGCAGGTCGCCGTGGTCCTGGACCCAGACGACGGGCGTCCCCGCGCGGCGGGCCCGGTCCACGAGCGCGGCGGTGCGGCGCACGACGCCGTCGGCGTCGAGGCAGCCGTCGAGCACGCCGACCTGAAGGTCGATCACCAGCAGCACGGACCGCTCGGACCCGAGGGCCCGTGGCGTCGGGTGCGTGACCACCCCCGGCGTCAGGCGGTCGCCGCGGCCGCGGCGCGGGCGCCGGCGGGCAGGGCGTCGAGGATGCGGTTCACCGCGTCGTCGTCGTGCGCGGCGGAGACGAACCACGCCTCGAAGACGGACGGCGGCAGGTTGACGCCGGCGTCGAGCAGCGCGTGGAACAGCGCGCGGTAGCGGTACGCCTCCTGCGCCTGGGCCTGCGCGTAGTCGCGCACTCCCTCGGCGGCGGCGAACGGGCCGAAGAACGTCGAGAACAGCGACCCGGCGCGCTGCACGCGGTGCTCCACGCCCTCGGCGGACAGGGCGTCGCCGAGCGCGCCGGCGATCGTGTCCGCGACGGCGTCGACCCGCGCGTAGACGGCGTCGTCGGCGAGGCGCAGCGTCGTGAGGCCGGCCGCGACCGCCACCGGGTTCCCGGACAGCGTGCCCGCCTGGTAGACCGGGCCGGTCGGGGCGAGCTGGTCCATGATCGACGCCGGGCCGCCCAGGCCAGCCACGGGCATGCCGCCGCCCACGACCTTGCCGAAGGTGATCAGGTCCGGGGTGTACCCCTCGCCGCCCTCGCCCCGGATGCGCGCGTTCTCCAGTCCCCACCAGCCGGACGGGCCGACGCGGAACCCGGTGAGCACCTCGTCCATGACGAACAGGGCGCCGTGCGCGCGCGTGATCCGGCGCAGGCCCTCGTTGAACCCCTCGGCCGGGGGCACCACGCCCATGTTGGCGGGGCTCGCCTCGGTGATGACGGCGGCGATCCGCGAGCCGTGCTGCGCGAACGCTGCCTCGACGGCGGCGAGGTCGTTGTAGGGGAGCACCAGCGTCTCGGCCGCCGACGCCTCCGTGACCCCGGCGGTGCCCGGCATGGCGAGCGTCGCGACGCCCGACCCGGCCTCCGCCAGCAGCGCGTCGACGTGGCCGTGGTAGCAGCCGGCGAACTTCACGACGAGCGGCCGGCCGGTGACGCCGCGCGCCAGCCGGACCGCCGTCATCGTCGCCTCGGTGCCCGTGGACACCAGGCGCACCCGCTCGGCGACGGGCACCCGGCGGCGGATCTCCTCCGCGAGCTCCACCTCGGCCACCGTGGGCGCGCCGAACGACAGGCCGCGGGCGGCGGCGTCCTGCACGGCCGCGACGACCTCGGGGTGCGCGTGGCCCAGCAGCGCCGGGCCCCACGAGCAGACCAGGTCCACGTACTCGCGCCCCGCGACGTCGGTGACGTACGGGCCGCGCGCGCTCGCGAGGAACCGCGGGTCACCGCCCACCGAGCCGTACGCCCGGACCGGGGAGTTCACGCCCCCGGGGATCGCGGCCTGCGCGCGCAGGAACGCGGCGTGGTTGTCGGTCGTCATGGTCACTTGATCCACTCCGCGATCTCGTTGGCCCAGTAGGTGAGGACGATGTCGGCGCCGGCGCGCTTGATGGCGGTGACGGACTCGAGCACGGCGCCCCGGCGGTCGATCCAGCCGTTCGCGGCTGCCGCCTCGATCATCGCGTACTCGCCGCTGACCTGGTACGCCGCCACGGGCACGTCGGACCGGTCCGCGACGCCGCGCAGCACGTCGAGCGACGTCCCGGCGGGCTTCACCATGACCATGTCCGCGCCCTCGGCGAGGTCGAGGTCCGCCTCGCGCAGGCCCTCGCGGGCGTTGGCGGCGTCCATCTGGTACGTCCGGCGGTCGCCCTGCAGGGCGCTGTCGACGGCCTCGCGGAACGGGCCGTAGAAGGCGCTCGCGTACTTGGCGCTGTAGGCGAGGATGCTCACCTGGTCGAACCCGGCGTCGTCGAGCGCGTCGCGGATGACGGCCACCTGGCCGTCCATCATCCCGGACGGCGCCACGACCTCCGCGCCCGCCCGGGCCTGGGCCACGGCCATCGCCGCGTACCGGTCGAGGGTCGCGTCGTTGTCCACGGTGCCGTCGGCGGCGAGCACGCCGCAGTGGCCGTGGTCGGTGAACTCGTCCAGGCAGGTGTCGGCCATGACGACCGGGCCGGGGCGGCCGGCGGTGCCCGACGACCCCTCCGCCTCCACGGCGGCGACGGCCTCGCGCGCGACGCGGATGCCGCGCTGCAGGACGCCGTCCGGGTCGTCGCCGGCGGTGCCGGTCGCGTCGCGCTCGGCGGGGATGCCGAACAGCATGACGCCGCCCAGCCCCGCGCGGGCCGCCTCGGCGACGGCGTCGCGCAGCGTGGCCTCGGTGTGCTGCACCTGGCCGGGCATCGACGTGATCGGCGCCGGCTCGGCCAGGCCCTCCTTGACGAACAGCGGCAGCACGAGGTCCGCCGCGTGCAGGCGGGTCTCGGCAGCCAGGCGCCGCATGCGCGGCGTGGTGCGCAGGCGGCGCGGTCGGTACACGATGCCGGTGCCCGAGGTGCTCACGGGTGCTCCTTCGCTGAGGTGTCAGGCGCACGGTTCTCTCCCGTGGGCCGTGGTTCTGACGGTGCCGGGTCTGACGGCGCGGGCTCTGACAGCGCCTGCTCGACGGCGGCGGCGAGCGCGTCGTCGGTGGGGTGCGCCGCGATCGCGGCGACGCGCAGCCCGGCCTCGCGTGCGGCGTCGGCCGAGGGGGCGCCGATGGCGACGACGGGCGTGCCGGTGCCCGCCTGGTCGGCGATCTCGCGCGCCACCGAGCCGGACGAGACGACGACGACGTCGAAGCCGCCGGCGCGGGCGCGCTCCGCGACGTCCGAGGGCAGCGCGTGGCGGACCGTCCGGTAGGCCGTCACGACGTGCGGCGCCCAGCCGCGGTCGGCCAGCCCGTCGTCGAGGGTCGGGCGGGCGAGGTCGCCGAGCGGCAGCAGCACGGCCGGCGTCTCCGGGTCGGTGACGGCCGGGTCGGGGAACGCCGCGACCAGGCCGGCGGCGGTGGCGTCGTCCTCGGGGACGAGGTCGGTCGTGATGCCGGCCGCGGCGAGGGCACGGGTCGTCGCGGGCCCGACGGCGGCCCAGCGCGCGGGGGTCTCCGCGAGGCTCGTGCCGGTCCGGGCGGCGGCGTCGGCGAGCGCCTCGACGGCGTTGACGCTGGTCACGACCGCCCACACGTAGGCGCCACGGGCCAGGCCGCGGACGGCGTCGTCGAGCGGGGCGGGGTCCGCCAGGGCGCGCTCGATCACCGGCGCGACGACGACCTCCAGCCCGGCGTCCCGGAGCCGGGCCTCGAGGCCGGCCGCACGCTCGGGGGCCCGCGCCACCAGCACGGCGCGGGCCGGGGTCGCGGGGGTGTCGGGTGTCACGCGCCCTCCGGGTCGTCGGTGCCGGTGGGCGTGTGCAGAGGCTCGACGTCGGAGCGCGGCGCGACGGCGTCCGCCTCGCCCCGGCGCGGCTCGCCCGTGCCGCCCACCAGCGGCGCGAGCCGCGCCGCGCCGTCGGCGAGCAGCGCCTCGGCCACGCGGACGCCCAGGGCCGTCGCGGCGTCGTCCTGCGCGGCCTGGTCGAGGGGGGCGCCGTCCGCGGCGAGGACCGCCGACGCGCTGTGCGTGAGCTGCTCGGTCCCGTCGACGCGCGCGACGACGGCGGTGAGCTGCAGCTCGCCCGCCTCGACGCGGGCGTGCGCGCCGACCGGCGCCGCGCACCCGGCCTCGAGCCGCGCCAGCACCGCGCGCTCGGCCAGCACGGCGAGCCGCGTGGGGCGGTGGTCGAGGGCGGCGAACGCGTCGGCCAGGGGCGTGCCGGGCGCGAGGTCGGCGGTGCGGGCCTCGACCGCGAGGGCGCCCTGCCCGGGGGCGGGGGCCACGACGGCCGGGTCGAGCGCCTGCGTGACCACCTCGGTCCGGCCCAGCCGTGTCAGGCCGGCGAGCGCGAGCACGACGGCGTCCAGGTCGGCGTCCGGGCCGAGCGCGCGGGCGAGGCGGGTCTCGACGTTGCCGCGGATGTCCACCAGCTCGACGTCGGGGCGTGCCGCCTGCACCTGTGCCGCCCGGCGCGGGGAGCCGGTCCCGACGCGCGCGCCGCGGGGCAGGGTGTCGAGGGTGAGGCCGTCGCGGGCGCACAGCGCGTCGCGCGGGTCCTCCCGCTCGGGGGTGACGATCGTGAGCTCGGCGGGCTGCGCCGTCGGCAGGTCCTTGAGCGAGTGCACGGCGACGTCGCAGCGACCGCCCGCCAGCGCCTCCCGCAGCGCGGTGACGAACACGCCCGTGCCGCCCAGCGAGGCGAGCGAGCCCGTCTTCACGTCGCCCTCCGTGCGGATGCGCACCAGCTCGACCGGCCGGCCCAGCAGCTCCTCCAGCCGGCGCGCGACCAGGCCGGACTGCGTCGTCGCGAGGGCGCTGCCGCGGGTGCCGAGGCGCAGCGGGGCGGGGGCGGTCTCGGGGGTGCTCACCCGTCCAGTGTCGCGCAGCGGCACCGCCCGTGGACAACTCCCGGCGGGCTGGAGTCCGATCTCACACCGTTCGCCCCGACGTCGTGACGCCAGGTCATGACGATGCGTCACCACGCCCTGACACGCCGCGGGTCAGAGGGCGGCGACGGCGGCCTGCGCGTGCGCGACGATCGCCGCGAGGCCGGTGCCGGCCACCCAGCCTCCCGTCACGGCCAGCCCGGGCGTGTGACCGACGGCGGCGGTGAACGCCGCGACCTGCGCGCGGTAGGCGGGAGTCGGCGGGGGCAGGGAGCCGTCCCAGCGCTGCAGCAGGTGGTCGCGGACCCGGTCGGTGAGGTCGACGCCGAGCAGGGCGGACGCGTCGCGGGCGGCCTCCTCGGCGGACGGGGGCTCGGTCGCGGCGCCGATCCGCCCGTACGACAGCCGCACCACGTGCACCCCCGGCCCGGCGGCCGCGCGGACCCGGTCGGCCAACCACGGCCACTTCGCCGTCGCGTGCGTCAGCGCCTTGGCGCGCACCCCTGACGGGTGCCCGCCTGCCGCGTCCTCGGCGTCGGGCGCGACGAGTATCCCGGAGCCGCGGGGGGCGTCGTCGAGCTCGGGCGCGTCGAGCAGGAGCGTCGCGAGCCAGATGTCGGCGCCGGCCTCCGCTGCCGGCACGGGCACGGACCCCGGCTCGACCTCGCCCGGAGCCGTCACCCACGGGGACAGCAGCGGCGCGACCTGCGGCGTCGTCACGACCAGCCGCGGCGCGCGCACGGTGTCCCCGACGGTCGTGGTGACCTGCCAGTCGGCGCCGACCCGCTCGACGCCGTCGACCTGCTGCCCCACGCGCACGGCGGCATGGATCGGCCCGGTCGCGTCGGTGCGCGGCGAGTCGGCGAACTCCTCGGCGCTCGCGGCGATCTCGCCCGTGAGCGCCTCGACGATCGCGTGGATGCCGCCGTCGATGCCGCGCACGGCGGACCCGGCGGGGGCGGCGGCCCGCAGCTCGCCGACGGCGCGCGACAGCGACCCGGTGCGGGCGAACGCGTCGAGCAGCCCGGGCGCGACGGCGGCGACGTCGAGGCGGTCGAGCGGGGCGGAGTGCACCCCCGTCGCGACGGGCGCGACGAGCCGGTCGGTCACGCGTCGGCCGAGCCGGGAGCGCACCAGCGTCCCGAGGTCGGTGGTGTCGGCGACGAACCGCGGCAGCACGCGGTCCACGGCCGCTCGTGCGACGCCGGGCCAGCCGATCGCGCGGCGGACGTCGGGCGCCCACGGCACGGAGGGGATGCCGAGCACGCCCGCCTTCGGCAGCGGGAAGGCGCGGCCCGCCGCGTACCCCCAGGCGGACAGCGGGGCCGGGCTCACGACGTCCAGCCCGAGCTCCTCGGCCAGGTCCGTGACGGTGGTGCCGCGCGCCGCGAAGGACTCGGCGCCGAGGTCGAGCCGCACGGGGAGCGAGCCGAACGCCCCGCCGCGCACGGGCCCGCCCACGCGGTCGGACGCCTCGAGCACCACCACCTGCAGGCCGCGGTGCACCAGCGTGCGGGCCGCGACGAGACCGCCGATCCCGCCGCCGACCACCACCGCGTCGACGTGCTCGGGCGGCCGGGCGGGCCGGCCGGAGGGCGCGTCGACGGGGGCGCCGAGCGGCGGGAGCGGCGTCACAGCGAGTGGACCAGCTCGACGACGCGCGTGAGCACGGTCGGGTCGGTGTCCGGCGGGACGCCGTGGCCCAGGTTGACCACGTGGCCGGGGGCACCGGCGCCGCGCGCGACGACGTCGCGCACGTGCGCCTCGAGCACGGGCCACGGGGCGCCCAGCAGCGCGGGGTCGATGTTGCCCTGCACGGGCACGGCGCCGCGGGGGTGGTCGGCGAGCAGCGCGGCGGCCTCGTCCAGCGGGGTGCGGTAGTCGACGCCGACGGCGGGGTACCCGATCCCGGCGGTGTCGAGCACGTCGCGCAGCGCGGGCAGCAGGTGCCCGGTGCCGGTGCCGAAGTGGATCGCCGGGAGGCCGCCGCCCTCGTCGGCGCCCGGCGTGCGCAGGTCGGCGACGTGCGCCAGCGCGGCGGTCGACGACGGCGCCACGTGCGAGGTGTAGTCGGCGAGCGAGAGGGAGCCCGCCCACGAGTCGAAGAGCTGCACCGCGGACGCGCCGGCGAGCACCTGCGTGCGCAGGAAGCGGCCGGTGAGCTCGGCGGTCCAGGCGGTGAGGCGGGCCCACGTCTCGGGGTCGGCGTGCATGAGGGTGCGCGCGGCGAGGTGGTCGCGCGAGGGCCGGCCCTCGACCAGGTAGGCGGCGAGGGTGAACGGCGCGCCGCCGAAGCCGAGCAGCGGCACGTCGCCCAGCTCGGCCACGGTGAGGCGCACGGCCTCCGCGATCGGCGCGAGCGCGCCGTCGTCGAGCGTCCGCGAGGTGAGCCGCGCGACGTCCTCGGCCGTGCGGTACGGCTGGTCCATGACGGGCCCGACGCCGGGCTTGATGTCCACGTCCACGCCCGCGAGCCGCAGCGGCACGACGATGTCGCTGAAGAAGACGGCGGCGTCCACCCGGTGGCGGCGCACCGGCTGGAGGGTGATTTCCGCGGCGAGAGGTGGCCGGAGGCAGGAGTCGAGCATCCCTACTCCCTGACGGACCTCGCGGTACTCGGGCAGGGAGCGGCCCGCCTGCCGCATGAACCACACGGGGGTCACGTCCGGACGGTCGCCCCGCAGGGCACGCACCAGCGGGGCACGCGTCGTCCGGCCGTCGACCAGCGGGTGGTCGGCGGGGAGCGGGTGGGTCTCGCGGCTCGGCTCGGGAGCGATCGTGGGGGATGTCACGGTCCATGATTCTGCCCCGCCTCGTCGGCCCTCTTAAAGTGGAGCCACTGTGGTACTCCTCTCCCTGACCGCCTCGCACCGCGAGCTGGACCTGGACGCGCTCGAGCGGCTGTCCACCGGGTCCGGCTCTGTCGGGCGCGTCGCCGTGGGGTCGTGCGGGCCCGTGCAGGGCGCCGTCGTGATCTCCACGTGCAATCGTTTCGAGCTCTACCTGGACGTCGACGCCCCGTTGCACGGCGACGCCGTCCGGCACACGACGAAGCACGTCGCGGCGCTGGTCGCGGCCGGCTCCGGGGTCTCGGAGGAGGTCGCGGCCGACTCGTTCACGGTCCGCACCGGGCCGGAGGTCACCTCGCACCTGTTCACGGTGGCCGCGGGCCTGGACTCGATGGTCGTGGGAGAGCGCGAGATCGCCGGGCAGGTGAAGCGCGCCCTCGCCGAGGCGCGCGACGACGGCACCACGTCCAAGACCCTCGAGCTGTTGTTCCAGACGGCGTCGCGCACCTCCAAGCGCGTCGGCACGAGGACGGAGCTCGGCGCCGCCGGGCGCTCGGTCGTGTCGCTCGGGCTGGACCTCGCCGGGCAGGACCTGTGGCGCGGACGCGCGGCCGAGCTCGACGCGTCGTGGCGGGGCCTGCGCGTGGTGCTCATCGGCACGGGCTCGTACGCGGGTGCCTCGGTGGCGGCGCTGCGCGCCCGCGGCTGCGACGACGTGCGGGTGTACTCGCGCTCCGGCCGCGCCGAGGTCTTCGCGCAGGGCCACGACGTCGAGGCGGCGCCGGACCTCGTCGAGGCGCTCGCCGACGCCGACCTCGTGGTGTCGTGCTCGGGCGCCCGCGGCCGCCGGCCCGGCGGGGTCACGGACGGGCGGGCCGAGGCCTCCCTGGAGTACGTGCTCGACGCGGCCGCCGTGGTGCGCTCGCGCGAGCGGGCCGCGGCCGCCGCGGGCGAGGAGCCGGAGCCGCGCCCCCTGGTCGTGCTCGACCTCGCGCTGCACCGCGACGTCGACCCGCGCGTCGCGGACGTCGAGGGCGTGCTGCTGTACGACCTGGGCACGCTCAAGGCGCACGCCCCGGCCACCGCCGCGGACGTCGTCGACCGTGCTCGGCGCATCGTGGACGACGCGGCCGCGGGCTTCGAGGAGACCCGCCTGGGCCGGGCCGCGGACGCCGCCGTCGTGGCGCTGTTCGACGCGGCCGAGGTCGAGGTGCGCCGGGAGGTCGACGCGGCGGTCGACCGGCTCACCACGGAGCTGGCGGCGCGCGGCGGGACCCCCGAGGAGGCCGACGTCGACGCCATCGCGCGCGACGTCCGCAAGCGGGTGCACGCCGCGCTGCACGGCGAGATCGTGGCGGTGCGCGCCGACGCGCTGGCCCGGGCGCGGGCCGAGGAGGCCGCCGTCGTGGCGGGCGCCGAGGCGCTCGTCGAGGACGCCGAGCGCGCCGACCGGCGCTGATCGTCCCGCCTGTCGCGAACCTCCCGCAGAGCCCGGTTCGCCGGGTCACGGCGTAGATCACCCCGTTTCAGCGCGCGCGTCCGGCATGTCGGCACTAGCGTGCCGAACGCGGGCACCTGGCCGCCCCTGTCGGCCGTCGACGGTGTGGGAACCGCCTTCGAAAGGACGCGCTGAACATGGACACCTTCTGGGACTTCTTCTGGTACCTCGTCTGGATCTTCCTGTTCGTGGCCTACCTGATCGTCCTCTTCCAGATCCTCACCGACCTCTTCCGTGACCGGGACCTGTCGGGCTGGTGGAAGGCCGTGTGGGTCATCTTCCTGATCTTCGTCCCGATGATCACCGCGCTGGTCTACCTCATCGCCCGCGGCCGGGGGATGTCGGAGCGTCAGCTCGCGGCGGTGAAGGAGGCCAAGGCCGGCACCGACGCGTACATCCGGGAGGTCGCGGGCAGCCCCGCCGACCACATCGCCCAGGCGAAGAGGCTGCTCGACGAGGGCACCATCACGCCGGAGGAGTACGCGCAGCTCAAGGCGAAGGCGGAGTTCGGCGCGCTGCACCCCTTCGCCCCCGCCGACCAGGCGCAGGGCTACCTCACGCTCATCCGCGAGCTGGAGGAGCGCCTCGCCGAGGTCACCGGCTACGACAAGGTCTCGCTGCAGCCCAACGCCGGTTCGC
>NZ_JBHXAW010000166.1:0-10009 GCF_042726645.1 Isoptericola sp. NPDC060257 | reverse complement strand
CTCCTGACCATCCCCCGCTGACCGGCTCACGACGCCCGGCCCCGCCCCGCGGGACCGGGCGTCGTCGTGCACGGGGCGGGAACGGCGTCCGGCGCCGCCGCTACGCTCGGCTGCCATGAGCAGCGCAGCCCGGGCCTCCGCGCCCCGCCTCGGCGTGATCGACATCGGCTCCAACACGGTGCACCTGCTCGTGCTGGACGCGCGGTACGGCGTGCGGCCCGTGCCGCACGCGGAGCGCAAGATCACGGTGCGGCTCATGCGGTATCTCGACGCCGACGGCGCGGTCACGGCCGAGGGGCGGCGCACGATCCTGGCCGCCGTCGACGACGTCATGGAGCTCGCCCGCGAGTCCGCGGTCGACGAGCTGCTGCCGATGGCGACCTCCGCGCTGCGGGACGCGGCGAACGGCACCGCGGTGCTCGCGGAGATCGCCGGGCGGGTGGGCCGCGAGGTGCAGGTGCTGTCGGGCGAGGACGAGGCCCGGCTCACGTTCCTCGCCGCCCGCCGCTGGCACGGGTGGGCCGCCGGCCGGCTCCTGGTGCTCGACATCGGCGGCGGCTCGCTGGAGATCGCGTCCGGCGTCGACGAGGAGCCGGACCTCGCCGCGTCCGTGCCGCTCGGCGCCGGCCGGACCACGAGGGAGTACCTGCCCGACGACCCGCCCCCGCCCGACCAGGTCCAGGCGCTGCGCGTGCACGCCCGCGCGCTGCTGGCGCCCGTCGTCGACCGGCTGGCCACGGTGCCGGCACCCGACCACGTCGTCGCGACGTCGAAGACGTTCCGCTCGCTCGCGCGGCTGGCCGGCATGCAGGTGGAGGCCGTCGGCCCGGACGACCGCTGGCGACTGCGTTTGCCCCAGCTCGCGGACTGGGTGCCGCGACTGGCCCGCCTCACCGCCGAGGGCCGCACGGCGCTGCCGGGTGTGACGCCGGAGCGCACCTATCAGATCGTCGGCGGCGCGGTCGTGGCGGAGGAGACCATGCGCGCGCTCGGCGTCGACGAGGTCGAGATCTGCCCGTGGGCGCTGCGCGAGGGCGCCGTGCTGCAGTGGCTCGACCACCTGTGAGCCGAGGGCCTCGGCGCGGCAGGCTCTGATCCGACGGGCTCAGCGGGGCGGGGCCTGCACCCAGGCCGCGCCGGACGAGGACACGCGGACGCCGTCGGGGTGCTCGACGACGACGAGCAGGACGGCGGCGCAGGTCGCGCAGCGCACGACGCCGCCCATGGCGGACAGGTGCACGGTCGTGCGGGCGAGGACGTCGGTGTGCCCGCAGCTCCCGCAGCGCACGACGGCGCGCGTGGTCTCGAAGGCGTAGACCTCGCTCAGCGCGCCGGCCAGGGCCGACCCGTCGAGGACGGGCCCGCCCGGGGCGGTCGGCTCGGGGGACGACATCAGGCACCTCCGAATCGCTCGGTGCGGACACGGTCGGGCGGGTGCCCGAGGCCGGTCAGCAGGCCGGCCGCCGCCTCCACGAAACCGGTGGGGCCGCAGACGAAGACGTCCGTGCCGTCGCCCGGGCCGAACCCGGGGGCGACGAGGTCGTCGGCCGTGATCCGGCGCGGCGGCGTCGGCCATCCCGGCGGGCCCTCGCGCGTGAAGACCCAGCGCACGTCGAACCCGCGGTCGGGGGTGTCGACCTCCCCGCGCTCGATGGCGTCGTCGGGCGTGCGCACGGAGCACACGAGGCGGAACGGCGCGCGGCGACCGGTGCTGCGGCGGGCGCGCAGCATCGCGAGGAACGGCACGACGCCGGAGCCGCCGGCCACGAGCAGCACCGGGGCGGTGTCGGCGTCGTGCCAGACGAAGTACCCGCCGAGCGGGCCGCGCACCTCGAGCTGGTCGCCCGGCCTGGCGTCGCGGACCAGGTAGGGCGACACCTCGCCGTCGGGGACCTCGTCCACGACGAGGTCGACGCGCTCGTCGTGGCCCGTCTCGGCGAGCGAGTAGGCGCGGGTGGCCTGGTAGCCGTCGGGAGCGGTGAGCCGCACGTCGACGTGCTGGCCGGGCAGCGCCCCGACGAACCCGGGCACCGCCAGGGTCAGGGCGCGGGCGGTGCGCGTCAGGGGCCGCGCCCCGACGACCGTCGCGACGTGCCAGCTCACGCGTACCGCTGCTCGAGCCAGGGGTCGCCGTAGGCGTGGTACCCGTTCTGCTCCCAGAACCCCAGGTCGTCGTCGTCCATGAGGTCGAGGCCGCGCAGCCACTTGGCGCTCTTCCAGAAGTACAGGTGCGGCACCAGCAGGCGCGCCGGCCCGCCGTGCACCGGCTCCAGCGGCTCGCCCTCGAACTCGTACGCGACCCACGCCTGCCCGTCGAGCAGGTCCTGCAGCGGCAGGTTCGTGGTGTACCCGCCGTACGAGCGCGCCATGACGAACTCGGCGCTCGTCTCGACGTCGGCCAGCAGCGTGTCCAGGGAGACGCCGCGCCACGTCGTGCCGAGCTTGGTCCAGTGCGTCACGCAGTGGATGTCGGTGACGACGTCCTCGGCCGGCAGCGCCAGGAGCTGCTCCCACGTCCACGAGACGCCCTCGCCCGTCTCCGTGCGGACGGTCAGCTCCCAGCGGGACTCGTCCACGTTCGGGGTCGGCCCCGCCGACAGCACGGGGAAGTCGTCCGTGACGAACTGCCCCGGCGGCACCTCGTGCTCCGGCTCGGGGCGCCGGCCCCCGAACCCCCGTGTCACGACCGCCATCGCCGACCCCTCTCACGCGCCGCCCGGACGGTGCGTGCCGGGTCAGGTCCGATGACACCAGAGGCCCGGCCCCTTCGCACGTCCCGGGCCGAGGATCACCCCGGCTCCGGCTCCGGCTCGGGCGTCGACCAGGCGGCGTGGTCCGTGCCCCAGGGGTGGGCAGGCGCCGGGTGGTCGTCGTGGCCGGGCAGCGCGGGGCGGGCGGTCGTGACGCGCGGGTGACGGCCGTGGCTCACGACCGCCTCCGGTCCGGGCGCCGCGGGCGGCGGGTGCGCGGGGTCGCGCCCACCGGCGTCGAGCAGCCAGGCGGCGGTGCGCGCGAGCGACGCCGCGACGTCGCGCCCGCGGCCGTCGTCGCGGCGGGCGGCGAGCGCGTCCACGGCGCCGGCGGCGAGCAGGTAGCCCGTCGCGTGGTCGAGCGCCTGCGCGGGCAGCGCGCCGGGGATCCCGCCGTCGGGCGACTCGAGCAGCGCGACGCCCGACGCGGCCTGCACGATCGAGTCGAAGCCGCGACGGTGCGCCCACGGCCCGCCGTCGCCCCATGCGGACACGTGCGCGACGACGGCGCCCGACGGCGGGCGAAGCCCGAACCGTGCCAGGGCCCCGGGACGGTAGCCGGTGACCAGCACGTCGGCGTCGTCGAGCAGGGCCTGCGCGCGCTCGCGGTCGCCGTCGTCGCGCAGGTCGAGCAGGGTCGTGCGCTTGCCCTGCCCGACGTCGAGGTGCTGGTGCCGGATCTCGGCGGGCACGGGCGGGTCCACGCGCAGCACGTCGGCGCCGAGGGCGGCCAGCGCCCGGGTGGCGACGGGGCCGGCGATGACGCGGGTGAGGTCGAGCACGCGCACCCCCGCGAGGGGCGCGGCCCCGCCCGCGAGGGCGGCCGGCCGGGCGACGACGTCGTCGCGCGCCCCGGCCCGCACCAGCGGCCCCCGCGAGGCGGCCCGGCCGGGCGCGGACGCGCGCCACCCCGCCTCGGGGCGCACGCGGACGGCGATCGCGCCCGCGGCCGCGGCGTCGTCCTCCACTCCGCCGGCCGAGGCATCCGCGAGCCGGGCCGCGAGGTCGTCCCGGTCGGCGCCGTCGGGAAGGCCGAGCAGGTGCAGCAGCCGGGCCCGGTGGTGCGGGTAGTTGGCGTGCGTGCGCACCCAGCCGTCGCGGGTGCGGAAGAAGCCGGACAGCGGCGCGAACCCCGGGACCGGCCGCCCGTCGAGCCGCAGCAGCCGGTCGGAGCCGAACGACGCCGCGAGCCGCGCCGGCGACGGCCCGCGCTCCACCAGGGGGCCCGTCGCGCCCGCCCGGCGGGCGGCCGTGGCGAGGGCCGCGACCGACCCTGCCGCCAGGTCCAGCGCCGGCAACGTGCCGGCGAGCCAGGCGTCCCGCGCGCCGTCGAGCGGCGGGACGTCGTCGTCGGGCCGGGCGCGATCGCCGAGCCCGGACCGGTAGTCCGCCACGAGGCGGCGCCACGGCTCCATCCCGCCACCGTACCCACGCCCTCCGGGGACGACCCGACCCGGGGAGGTGGTACCGGGACCCGGCGAGCGCCGTACTACCTCGGCGAGCCCCGTACTACCTCGGCAGACCGGCACGACCCGGGCGGGAGGGGGGTGTGCCGGGCCGATAGGATCGCGGGCATGGCCAAGAGCTCTGCGACCGCCCCTGTCCTGCGTCCGTTCGAGGGTCTTCCCGGGGAGGCGGACTGGGTCGCGCTGCGCGAGGTGGTGCCGTCCGCCACGGCGACGGCGCGCACGACGGCCGACCACGGCGGGCGCGACGTCACCGTCACGACCGTCCTGCCCGGCGGCTGGTGCGCGCTGCACCGCGAGGACGGCACGGTCCTGCTCGCGCTGCAGGGCCTGGGTGCCTCCGACGACCTCAGCCGCGACTTGGCCGCCGCGCTCCTCGCGGCGCTCGCGGCGGAGCCCGGCTCGGGCGTCCTGCCCGAGGAGCTGCCGGCCCCGGCGGACGACGACCCGCGCCTGCAGGACCTGCTCGACCTCGACGTCCCGTTCGAGGTGACCGTGCACGACGGCTACGACTACTGGATCGACGCCGGCACGCAGATGACGGACGAGATCCGCGAGTCCCTCGACGAGGCGGCGGAGTCGTCCATCCCCACCGTGAAGCTGGCGTCGGTCCCCGCGGCGTACTGGTGCCGGATGTCGCGTGAGTTCCTGCGCTGGGCGCGCACGGAGGACGAGGACGCCGTCGTCGACGCGATCGCGCGGCTGCACGCGCGCCGCGAGTCCGGCCTCGCGGGCGGCAAGTTCCTCGGGATGTTCCGCGCCTGCGGGCTCGTCGTGCCGGTCTGGGAGCTGCCGCGCGGCACCGAGGCGGCGGAGCTGGAGGAGCCTGTGGCGGAGCTCGCGGCCAGGCTCGACGAGGCGCTCGCGGTGACCGAGCCGCTGGACGCGAACGAGCGACGCGCCCGGGCCGGTATCGTCTCCCGACAGGTGACGCTGCGCTGACGCGGCGCCGCCCGGCGGCCTCGGCCGCCGGCGGTACCCCCGCGACGTCGCGGGCTCCGCACGATCTTCACGGACCGTCCCGCTCGACACCGTTTCTTGACCAGAGGTCGGGCGTTCCGGGGGAGTACAGTTTCTCAGGAAAAGATTGCTCTTCTGATTCCCGGTGATTCCCCCAAGGGGGCACCGCACAGCACGCCGGCGGACCGCCGGCCGACACGGGCGAGAGAACCCAACAGGCAGGGAGTCGTGAACACGGACCACGGGGCGACCCGCACGGGCGCTGAGGTGTCCACCAGCCAGGACGAGGCCGGCGAGCGGAACTCCGTCGCCGGCGGCGACGGCAGCGTCGTGACGACCCGCGTGGGCGCGCTGCCGGTCGCCAAGACCCCGCGGCCACCGGTCGCGCAGGGGCGGCGCAACCCGCAGCGCGTCGCGGTGATCATCCCCGCGAAGGACGAGGCGGCGCGCATCGCGGCGACCGTGCGCTCGGCCCGCGCGATCCCGCACGTCGACCTCGTGCTCGTGGTCGACGACGGCTCGACCGACGACACGCAGCACGTCGCGCGCGACGCGGGCGCCGTCGTCGTGCGCCACTCGCACAACCGCGGCAAGGCGTCCGCGATGGAGACCGGCGCGGCGGTCGTCGCGATGCGCGACGCCGACGGCCGGGCCCCGCGGCTCCTGCTGTTCGTCGACGGGGACCTCGGTGACACCGCCGTCAACACGGCGCCCCTCGTCGCCCCGGTGCGCGAGGGCGTGGCCGACCTCGCCATCGCGCTGCTGCCGAAGCAGACCGGGGCCGGCGGTCGCGGCATCGTCGTCGGCACGGCGCGCCGCGCCATCCAGCACCTCACCGGGTGGAGCCCGAGCCAGCCGCTGTCCGGGATGCGCTGCCTCACCCGCGAGGCGTTCGAGGCGGCGACGCCGCTGGCGCACGGCTGGGGCGTGGAGACGGGCATGACGATCGACCTGCTCCGCCAGGGCTACGTCGCCGTCGAGGTGCCGTGCGACCTCAAGCACCGCGCGTCGTCGAACGACCTCAAGGGCCAGCTGCACCGGGCCGGGCAGTACCGGGACGTCGTGCTCGCGGTCAACGCGCGCCGCGTGCGCGGGGCGGTGGACGCGGTGCGCGGCATCGGGCGCTCGCACGAGAGCGCGCAGTCCTGACCCGGGCGACCTGACCGGGCCGCCCGGGGCCGATCTGGTCCCTGATCAGCGCCGACACCTCGCGTCGACAACCTCGCCGGGGCGTGGCTAGGCTCGCAGCGCCGGGACGAACGCGTCCCGTCCCGCCCCGACGGAGGCCAGATGCCCACCACCACTGACACCGGAGCTCCCGGCCCGCTGCGCGGGTCCGACGTCCTGGAGGTGCTCGACGCGCTGGTGGCCGACGGCCCGGCCGACGACGCCTCGGTCGCCGAGGCGACCGGCCTGCCCCGCCCGACCGCCGCAGACGCCCTCGCGGCGCTCCGGGCGAGCGGCGCGGCCGCGGACGACGGCGCCGCGGGCGCGTTCCGGGTGGACCCGGACACCGCCTTCGGGCTCGGCGTGGACGTCGCCCGGGACCGGGTGCGGGTCGCCCTGGTCGACGCGACCGGGGCCGTCCGGGCGCGCGCGGAGCGGCGGGACGTGCAGCGCACCCCCGTGGCGCGGGCGCGGGCCGCGGCGGTGCTGGCGAACTCCTGCCGGGAGGACGCCGAGGCGCGGCTCGCGCCGGGCCGCCGGGTCGAGGTGAGCCGCGCGGTCGTGGCGTTCCCCGCCGTCGTGGGGGCCGACCGGACCACGGTGCTGCACGTGCCTGGGTACGAGAAGGGCGGGACGGCCCTGCACGACGCGCTGGTGGACGCGCTGGCCTGCCCCGTGACGCTGGACAACGACGTGAACCTGGCCGCGGTGGCGGAGCAGCACCGGGGAGCCGGGCGCGGGCGCTCGTCCTTCGTGACGGTCTCGTTCGGCGAGGGGTTCGGGGCTGGCATCGTGCTCGACGGCCGGGTGCACCGGGGCGCCGCGGGCATCGCGGGCGAGGTGGCGTTCCTTCCGCAGCCGGGGCATGCGCTGGGGGAGCAGGTGCTGGGCGACGCCGCAATCGCGGCGCTGGCGAAGGACCACGACCTGCCGGAGGACGTCACCGTCCGTGAGCTCCTCGACCGCGCGGAGCACGGCGACGGCGTCGCGGACGAGGTCGTCGCGGAGCTGGCGCGCCGGGTCGCCGTCATCGTCGCGTCGCTGGCGATCGTGCTCGACCCGGAGGCCTTCGTCCTGGCCGACGAGGCCGCGCGCCCCGCGATCCACGACCGGGTCGCCACCTACCTCCGCGACCGCATCGGCGTCCTGCCCGTGCACATCGACGCGTCGCCGCTCGGCGCGGACGGCGCCGTGCTGGGCGCCGCGTGGGCCGCCGGCGAGGCGCTGCGCGCGCGGATCGCCGACGACGTGGCCGACGACGCGGCGGCGGTCGTCGACGGGGCCACCCGGTGAGCGCGGCCGACGCGCCGCCGTCCGACCTGACTTCCCGCCTGGGGCTCGCCCCCGACGCCCGCGCGATCATCCTCAACGCGGACGACCTGGGCATGTGCCGGGCCGCCAACCGCGCGATCCTGCCGCTGCTCGGCGAGGGTCTCCTGGACTCCTCGACGGTGATGGTGCCGTGCCCGTGGGCGCCGGACGCCCTCACGGCGGCAGCGGCGGACCCGGGGCTGGACGTGGGCGTGCACCTGGTCCTCACGAGCGAGTGGACCCGCTACCGATGGCGGCCGCTCACCGGCGTGGGCACGTCGCTGGTGGACGACGCCGGGTACTTCCCCACCGCGGTGGACGTCGTCGAGCGTCACGCGCGGGACGAGGACGTCGCCGCCGAGCTCGCGGCCCAGCTCGACGCCGCGCTCGCCGCGGGCGTCGACGTCAGCCACCTGGACAACCACATGGGCTCGGTCTACGGGCTCGCCACGGGGCGCACGTTCCTGCCGCAGGTGCTGGAGCTCGCGGCGACGCGCGGCCTGCCGTTCCGGCTGCCGCGCTCGCTGGACGGGCTCGCGGCGATGGGCGCCGACCCCGACGCGCCGGGGTCGCAGGCGATCCTCGACACCGCGACCGCCGCCGCCGACGCGGCCGGCGTCGTCATCCTCGACCGGCTGTGGACGCACCCGTTCGAGCTGGCGGGCGAGGGCACCCCTGACGCGGAGGGGTACGACGCGGTGAAGGCCGGCTTCCTCGACCTGCTGCGCGGCGTGCAGCAGGGGGTCACGGAGATCTTCCTGCACCCGATGCTGCACGACGACGAGCTGCGCGACGCCGTCGACTACGCGGCGTCCAAGCGTGGCTACGAGGAGCGGCTGCTCCGCGACCCGGACGTCGCCGCCGTGATCGCGGACGAGGGCCTGGTCCGCGTCGGCTGGCGCGACCTGCGCGCGGTGCAGCGGGGGGAGACCGTGCGGCGGGGCGAGCAGTGAGCGACACCGGGACCCGCGCGGGCGTCCTCGCCCGGCTGCGCGACCGGCGCCTCGAGGGGGACCCGACCCGGGCGCAGGCCGTCGCCTACGGCGCGTCCGCGTTCCCGGCGAACCTCATGCTGCAGACGTTCTCCGCGTTCGTCGTCTTCTTCTACGTGGACCACCTGGGCGTGCCCGCCGGCTGGGTCGCGGGCGCGATGGTGGCGCACGGCCTCCTCAACGCCGTCCTCAACCCGGTGGTCGGGGCGGCGTCCGATCGGCACCGCACGCGCTGGGGACGCCGCGTCCCGTGGATCGTGCTGGGGATCGTGCCGCTCGTCGTGTCGTTCGCGCTCGTGTGGGCGCCGCCGTCCCTGCCCGCGGCGGGGCTGGTGGTGTGGTTCCTGCTCGTCGTCGCGGTGTTCGACGTCGCCTACGTGGCGGTCGTGCTCAACGTGTCCGCGCTGTTCCCGGAGATCTTCCGGACGACGGCGGAGCGGGCGCGCGGCAACGCTCCCCGGCAGCTCTTCGCCCTGGTGGGCATGATCCTCGGCACGGCGGGGGCGCCGCTGCTGTACGACGCGATCGGCTGGGCCGGGATGGGCGTCGCGCTCGCCGTCGTGTGCGCCGCGTTCTTCGCCTGGTCGCTGCTCGGGATGGTGGAGCGCGACGCCGACGACGCCGTGCGGGCCCGCGAGTCCGCCGTCGGGCTGCGCGACCAGCTGCGGTACACGTTCGCCAACCGCGCGTTCGTCACGTACGTGCTCGGGTCGCTGCTGCTGCAGAGCACCACGGCGGTGCTGCTGGCCGGGATCCCGTTCTACGTGAAGTACACCGTGGGCGGCACGGAGGCGGATGCGACGCTGCTCCTGGCGCCGATCTTCGTGGCCGCCATCCCCGCGATCTGGGGCTGGTCGTGGGTGGTGCGCCGGCTCGGGCCGCGCACCACGATGCTCGCCGTCGTCGCCGTGTACGGCCTGGCGACGTGCCTCTACCTGCTGCCGACGACGGTGCTTGGCGCAGCGGTGGCGGGGCTCGCCGTCGGCCTCGGCGTCGCCGGTCTCATGCAGGTGCTGGAGGTGGCCCTCGGCCAGGTGATCGACGACGACGAGCGCCGCACCGGCCTGCGCCGCGAGGGCATGTACTTCGGCGCGAACGGCTTCGTGGTGCGCGGGTCCGTCGTGGTGCAGGCGGTGGTCGTGGCCGGCGTGCTGGCCGCGAGCGGGTACGTCGAGGGTGCGGCGACGCAGGTGCCGCAGGTGGCCACCGACGTACGACGTGTCGGTGGCGGTCCCGGACGGCACCCAGGCGATCTCCAACGGCACACTCCAGTCGTCGAGTTCACGGCTGGGCTGGACCCGCTACAACTGGCGGTCGAACAAACCGCAGGCGACGTACCTGACGACGCTCGCGGTCGGGAAGT
>NZ_JBHXAW010000165.1:0-10112 GCF_042726645.1 Isoptericola sp. NPDC060257 | reverse complement strand
CCGCGCGCCGTGTCGATCGCGGCGAGCCCCTCGCCGAGCTCCAGGTGGTCGCGCGGGGCAAAACCCTCGGCGGCGAAGTCGCGCGGCGTGCCGACCTCCTTGACGACGACGTAGTCGTCCTCGCCCCCGGGAGGCGCACCCTCGACGACGTTCGCGATGCCGTACAGGAGCTCGTCGAGCTGCTTCTCGGCGTCCGACGCCTCCGCCTGCCGCGCCTTCACCTGCTCCGCGAGGTGCTTGGTGCGGGTCAGGAGCTCGGCCTTCTCGTCGCCCTGCGCCTTGGCCACCTGCTTGCCGAGCGCCTTCTGCTCCGCCCGCAGCGACTCGAACTCCGTGAGGGAGGAGCGACGGCGCGCGTCGGCGTCGAGCGCCGCGTCCACGAGGGCGGGGTCGTCGCCGCGGGCCAGCTGGCTCGCACGGACGACGTCGGGGTTGTCGCGCAGCAGTCGGAGGTCGATCACGCCCGCAAGCCTAACGGCCGGGCCGCGCGCGGCCCCACGGATATCCGCGGCGCTCGCCGGGTGCCGTACCACCTCGGCAGGTCCGGTCCTCCCTCGCCGGGGGGCCGTCCTACCTCGGAGGGTCGGGCCTCCTCGGCGTGAGATGGACGACTTCGCCGGGTCCGGGCGGCTGATCCGTCGTAGGTTGCCGTCATGCCGGACGAGTACGCGGAGATCGTCGCGCTGGTCGTCGCGCTGGCCCTGGTGCTCAGCGCGCTCGCCGCGACGCTGGTGCTGTGGCGCCGCGCCCGGACCCGCGAGCACGTCCTCGCGGCGCGGGACGCGCAGCGCACGCAGGAGGGCGAGGCCCAGGGGATGCGGCTCGCCGTCGTCATCAACCCTTCCAAGGAGGGCGCGGCGGACGTGCGCGCCGTCGTGGAGCGGGTGTGCGCCGACGCCGCGCTGCCCGACCCCCTGTTCTACGAGACCACGGTGGACGACCCCGGCACCGGCCAGGCCCGGCGGGCGCTGTCCGACGGCGCCGACGTCGTCGTCGCCGCGGGCGGGGACGGCACCGTGCGCGCCGTGGCGGAGGTCCTGGCCGGGACGGGACGCCCGATGGGTCTCATCCCGGTCGGCACCGGCAACCTCCTCGCCCGCAACCTCGACCTGCCGCTCACGTCGGTGACCGACGCCGTCGCCGTCGTCCTGGGCGGCACCGACCGTGCCATCGACGTCGGCCGAGCCCGGGTCAGCGAGTTCGCCTCCGGCGCCGAGCCCCTCGTCGACGGCGACCCCCACCAGGCGCACCTCTTCCTCGTCATCGCGGGGCTGGGCTTCGACGCCGCGATGGTGGCCGACGCGGACGACCAGCTCAAGGCCAAGGTCGGCTGGGTGGCCTACTTCGTCGCCGGGGCGCGGCACCTGCACGGCCGGCGCATGCGCGCGACCATCCGCCTGGACGACGGCGAGCCCGTCGAGGCGCGGCTGCGCAGCATCATGGTCGGCAACTGCGGCCGGCTGCCAGGCGGCATCACGCTGCTGCCCGACGCCGTCATCGACGACGGCGAGCTCGACGTCGCGGCCATCGACACCCGCGGCGGCCTGGCGGGGTGGGCGCAGCTGTTCGGCGAGGTCGTGGCGCAGGGCCTCGGCGTGCGCAACGACCTGCCCGGCAAGATCGGCCGGATCGACCACACCCGCGCGCGCCGCGCGGTGATCCGGGTGGACGACGGCGAGCAGGCGCAGGTGGACGGCGACCCGCTGGGGTACGCGGTCGAGCTGGAGACCTGGGTGGAGCCCGGCGCGCTCGTGGTCCGGACGGGATGATCGCGTGAACGTCCGGCGTCCCGCGGCGGCCTCGCGGACCCCGCGACCGGGCGGTGCATAGGCTGGCCCGCGTGATCCGCCCCGCCCGCGCGCTCGTCGCGTCGACGTTCGCCCTGCTCGCCGCCCTCCTCCTCGGAGCGCCGGCGGCGTCCGCGGCCCCGGCGCCGGCGGACGCCGAGCCGCCCGAGACCCCGCTGGTGCTCGCCGGGGTGTCGGGCCTGCAGTGGTCGGACGTCGACGCGGTGCGAACCCCGCACCTGTGGCGGCTCATCGGGGGCGGGTCGGTCGCCTCGATCGCGGTGCGCACCCTCACCCCCACCTGCCCGGTCGAGGGATGGCTCACGCTGTCCGCGGGCAGCAGGGCCGTCGCGCAGCCCACCCTCCTCGAGGGCGCGGACGAGGGCGACGAGGAGGAGGGACAGGCGCCCGACGACGGCGCGCCCGCGCTCGGCTGCACCTCCGTGCCCGTGCCCCGCACGACGGCGGGCGGCACGGAGACAGGCGCGGAGGCCGGCACGGAGCGCACGCACGTGCCCGGGTGGACGGAGCTCGCCGCGAGCGACCCCCTGACGCCGAACGCCGCCGAGCCCGGCGCGCTCGGCGAGGTCGCCGACGCCGCGGGCGCCTGCACGACCGCCGTCGGGCCGGGCGCCGCCGTCGCGCTCGCCGACGCCGCCGGCGACGTGGCGCGCTACCTCCCCGACGCGGGGCGGCTCACGGCCGCCCACGTGGCGGAGTGCCCGGCCACCGTCGTCGACCTGGGCGTGCTGCCCGACGCCGCGAGCGAGCGCACGGCCGCGGTCGAGGAGCTCGACGACCAGGTCGGCCGCCTCGCCGACCTGCTGCCCGCCGGCGGACGGCTCGTGGTGGCGGGGATCTCCGACACGCCGCTCGGCCCCGCGGACCTCCAGGTGGTCGTGGACTGGACGTCGCCCGGCGGCAGCGCGACGTGGCTGACCTCGACGTCGTCCCGCTGGGCCGGCGTGGTGGTGCTGGCCGACCTGTCAGCGACCCTCGCCGACACCGTCACCGGGGGCGCACTGTCCGGGACCGCGGCCGAGGACGACGCCGCGACCGACGACGACCCGGCGGCCGACGGGACCGACGAGGCCGACGACGCGCTCACCACCGCCCTCGCGCCGTTCAGCGGCTCCCCGCTGGAGCGGGGCGACGACCGCCGCATCTCCGTGTCCCGCACGGTGGAGAACCGGCAGTACCTCAGCGTGCTCACGGACACCGTGCCGCGCCTGTCCCCGCTGGTGCTGGGGCTCGTCGGCCTGGCGGACGTCGTCGTGGTGGGCGCCCTGCTGCTGGCCCGCCGCCGCGGCGCCCGGCCCGACGCGCCCGACGCCGCCCGGCCGGCCGGGCCGCGGTACGCCCGCCGCGTCGGGCTCGCCGTCCTCGTGGTCGCCTCGAGCCTGCCGGTCGCGGCGTCGCTGGCGACCTTGTCCCGCTGGTGGGCGGCGCCGTCGCCGGTGACGACGCTGGTGCTGGCGCTCACCGTCGCGGCCCTGGTCGCCGCGCTGGTCGCCTGGTTCGGGCGCCACCTGCTGCCGCGGTCGCCGTGGCGCCTGGCGACCAGCCTCGCGGGCGTGACATGGCTGGTCGCCACGGTGGACGGGCTCACCGGCACGACGCTGCAGCAGGGCTCCCTGCTGGGCCCGGCGCCCTCCCTGGGCGCGCGGTTCTACGGCTTCTCCAACACCGTCTTCGCGGTCTACGCGGTGGTCGGCCTGGTCCTCGCCGCGGGGCTGGCGGCGGCCGTGCGCGCCCGGGGCGGCAGCCCGGCCCGGGCCGGGTGGACGGTGGCCGCGGTGGGCCTGGTCACCGTGCTGGTCGACGGCCTGCCGCCGTTCGGCGCGGACTTCGGCGGCATCCTCGCGCTCGTCCCGGGCTTCGCCGTGCTGGCGCTCGGCGTGGCGGGGGTGCGGATCACGTGGCGGCGCGTGCTGCTCGTGGCCGCCGGGACCGTGCTCCTGGTCGCGGTGGTGTCCCTCGTGGACTGGCTCCTGCCCGGCCCGGGCAGCCACCTCGGCGGCTTCGTCGAGTCGGTGGTCGAGGGCAAGGCCCTCGGCGTCGTGGCCGGGAAGGCCGCCGGCGCGTGGGCGACCGTCGCGAACCCCGCCGGCGCGGCCGCGCTCCTCGTGTGCGTCGCCGCCGCGTGGGCCGTGCTCTCCCCGGAGCGCGCGCGGCTGGACGGCCTCGCCCGCGCCTACCGGCAGGACCCGGTGCTGTGGCGGCTCGTCGTCGCGCTGGTCGTGACGGCCGCCGTCGGCACCCTGCTCAACGACTCCGGCGTCGCGGTCGCCGCGATCGTGCTCGCCCTCGCGCTGCCCGTGCTGCTCGCGGGGCGGCTCGCCCACGTCGACGACGCGGGCGCGGCCGGCGCCGGACCCCGGGACGACGCCGCGCGGGCCGCGGGGCCCGTGCTCTCCCGCGTGCCGGCCGTGCTCGTCGGGGCGTCGGCGGGGCTGCTCGTCGCGCTGCTCGTCGGCACCACGGCGCTCCCCGGCTCGGCGTCCGCGCGGGCCGGCGACGTCTCGACCTCGGGCACCCCCGTGGTCGACGACGCGCACCCCGTCGTCATCGTGGGGACGCAGGGCGTGCGCTGGGAGGACGTCAGCCCGTCCGCCACGCCGACGCTGTGGGACGTGCTGCGCGACGGCGCCAGCGGCGCGGGCGTGACGCCCGCCGTCGGCGGTGCCTCGGCGACGTGCCCGGCCGCCGGGTGGCTCGGCCTGTCGTCCGGGCGCAGCCCCGTGACCGGCGAGACCGCCGACGGCGCGTGGACGTGCGCCCCGTGGGAGGTCACGCCCGGCGGTACCGGTGGTGACGGCGCCGCGACCGTCGACGGGTGGGACGGGCTCGCCGCGCTGCAGTCGTCGTCCGAGTTCCGCCCGACGCTCGGCGTGCTCGGCGACGCCCTCGCCGACGGCGGCGTCTGCACCACCGCCGTCGCGCCCGGTGCGGCGCTCGCTCTCGCCGGCCGCGACGGGACGGTGGCGCGCTACCGCGACCTCGACGCGGCGCTCGCCGACCCGGCCGACACCTTCTCGTGCCCCGTCACCCTGGTCGACGCCGGCAGCGCGCCGTACCACCCGGACCCCGAGGCCTACACCGGCCTCGTGCCGCTGACCGACGACGCGACGTCCGACGGCCCCGCCCGCGACGCCGTCCTGCACGCCGTCGACGCGACCGTCGGCCGCGTGCTGGCGGCGGTGCCCGCCGACGCGACCGTGCTGGTGATGGACGTCGGCAACCCGGCCCCCGGCCGCCCGTCCCTCGGCGTCGGCGTGGCGGACGCGGACGCGGACGACGCGCCCGCCTACCTCACGTCCGGCGCCACGCACTGGCTCGGCGTCGTGCGGCTGCTCGACGTGCCGACCACCCTCGTCACGGCGTTCGGCATGCCCGTGCCCGCCGACCTCAGCGGCTCGCCCATCGAGCTCGCCGCCGAGCGCCCGGGCGGGACCGGGGCCACCGTGCGCGAGCTCGCCGGGCTCACCGAGCGCGACCACATGCTGCGGGTCACGACCGGCACGGTCACCACCACCCCCGCGTACGTAGGGCTCGTGACGTTCGCCCTGGTCGTCCTGCTGCTGCCGGCCCTGCGCCGCAGGTCGCCGCGGGCCGCGGGGCGATGGGCCCGCGTGCTCGACGTCGTCCTGCTCGCGTGCGCCGCGGTGCCCGCCGCCGCGTTCCTCATGACGGCGTGGGGCTGGTGGCGCCTCGCCGAGCCGGCGACGTCCCTGTGGGTGACGCTCGGCCTGAGCACCGTCGTGGTCGCGCTCGTCGGCGCCCTGGCCCCCCGCCGCCCCGCCTGGGCGGGCGCGACCGTGATCGCGACGCTCACCTTCCTCGTCCTCACGATCGACGCGGTGCTCGGCACGCCCCTGCACCGCGGCAGCCCGCTGGGCTCCGCCCCGACCCTGGGCGGTCGCTACTACGGCTTCGGCAACCCCACGTACTCGGTCTACGCGACGGCCGCCGTGATCGCCGCCGCGGGGCTCGCCACCGCCGTGCGGCGCCGCTGGGGCCGGATCCCCGCCGGGGTGGTCGCCTCGGCGATCGGCGCCGTGACCCTGGTCGTGAGCGTCTGGCCCACCCTCGGCGCCGACGTCGGCGGCGGGCTGGTGCTGGTGCCCGTCTTCGTCGTCCTCGTGCTGGGCGTCGTCGAGGCGCGCGTCACGTGGAAGCGGCTGATCCTCGCCGGGCTCGCGGGCGTGGCCCTCGTCGCCGCGATCGGCGTCGTCGACTGGCTGCGGCCCCCGGCGCAGCGCACCCACCTCGGGGCGTTCGTGCAGTCCGTGGTCGACGGCACCGCCCTCGAGACCATCGCCCGCAAGGCCGGCTACGCCCTGCGCTCCCTGAGCGGCGGCGTGCCCGCCTGGCTCGCGCTCGCCGTCCTCGTCGGCCTCGTCGCCGTGCTGTGGGGCGGGCCGCGCCTGCGGGCCCGGTGGCTGCAGCGCACCGAGGACCGCTGGCCGTTGCTGCGGCCCGTGCTGATCAGCCTGATCATCGCCGGTGTCGGCGGCGCCGTCGTCAACGACTACGGCATCCGCATGGTGTCGATCATGCTCATGGCCGCCGTGCCGCTCGTCGGGTCGATCGTGCTGCGGTCGTGGATGACCGGCGAACCCGACGGGTCGGGTCAGCCGGCGTCGCCCGAGCGGGTGCCGGCCTCGTCCGGGGAACCCGCGTCGTCCGAGGTGCCGGAGGTGTCGGAGGAGTCCGCGGTGCTCGCGGCCTCCGACGGGTCGGAGCGACCCGGCAGATAGACGGACGTCTCGGGCTCCGGGTGCTGGCGGCCCCGGACGACGAACAGCGCGACGCCCAGCGCGACGGCGACGAACGACGTCCAGATGTTCGCCGGGATGCCGAGCCACGCGTTGCTCGTGGGGTCGATGCGGAGCGCCTCGAGCCAGCTGCGCCCCAGCCCGTACCAGACCAGGTACAGGGCGAACAGCCGGCCCCAGCGCAGCCCGTAGCCGGGCTCGCCGACGGCGTCGGCGCGGACCTCGGCCCGCTGCCGCACCGCCCGCTCGACGAGGAGCAGGACGGCGACGCCCAGCAGGTTCCAGAGCATCTCGTACAGGAACAGCGGGTGGAACAGGGTGTCGTCCGGGAAGCCGGCCACCGGGTGGTCGATCTCCAGGCCCCAGGGCAGCGTGGTCGGCGCCCCGAACAGCTCCTGGTTCATGTAGTTGCCGAGCCGGCCCACCGCCTGGGCCGCGAGCATGCCGGGCGCGAGCGCGTCCGCGAACGACCAGAACCGGAGGCCCGCCCGCCGGCACCCGATCCACACGCCGAGCGCCCCGCCGATGAGCGCACCGTAGATGGCGATGCCGCCGTCCCAGATGCGCACCCACTCCCAGTAGCCCCACGTCCCGGTGCCGTCCGAGTAGTCGCCCAGGTGGGTGAGCACGTGGTAGATCCGCGCGACGACGATGCCCAGCGGCACCGCCCACATGACGATGTCGAGCGTCACCTCGGGGCCCGCGCCGCGCGCGACGAGGCGCCGGTGCGTGATCCACGTGGCCAGCACGATCCCGGCGAGCAGGCACAGCGCGTACACGTGGACCGAGAACGGGCCGAGCTCGAGCACCGCCCACGCGGGGTCGGGGCTGGGGATCGAGGACGCGAGTCCTCCGACAGCGGGCATGGCAGCGGGCATGGCCCGAACCTACCGCGCGCCCGGCCCCCTCCGGGCCCGCACCGAGGTCAGTGGCCGGCGCCCAGCCGGCCCGCGAGCCGGTCGAGACGCGCCGCGCTGTCGGAGTCCAGGCCGCGGAACTCCACGGACTTCCCGTGCTGGGCGTACTTGTGCTGCACGGCGTCGAGGGCGGCGACCGTGGAGGCGTCCCACACGTGCGTCCTCGACATGTCGACGACGACCCGGTGCGGGTCGCCCGCGTAGTCGAACTGGTAGACGAGGTCGTTCGACGACGCGAAGAACAGCTCGCCGTCGACGGCGTAGACCCGCTCGTCGTCCGCGTCCGACGCGTCCAGGCGGGTCACCGTGGTCAGGTGGGCGACGCGCTGGAGGAACAGGACCGCGGCGACGACCACGCCCACGACGACGCCGTAGGCGAGGTTGTGGGTGGCCACGGTGACGGCGACGGTCGCCAGCATGACCGCCGTCTCCGACTTCGGCATCCGCCGGAGCGTCGACGGCCGGGCCGAGTGCCAGTCGAACGTGCCCACCGACACCATGATCATCACGGCGACGAGCGCGGCCATCGGGATGGTCGCGACGACGTCGCCGAGCCCCACGACGAGCGCCAGCAGGAAGGCGCCGGCGAGGAACGTCGACAGGCGGGTGCGGGCGCCCGACGCCTTCACGTTGATCATCGTCTGGCCGATCATGGCGCAGCCGCCCATGCCGCCGAAGAAGCCGGTGACGATGTTCGCGACGCCCTGCCCCCAGGACTCGCGGGTCTTGTTCGAGTGGGTGTCGGTGATGTCGTCGACCAGCTTGGCCGTCATGAGCGACTCGAGGATGCCGACCAGGGCCATCGCGAGGGCGAACGGGGCGATGATCCGCAGGGTCTCGAGGTTCAGCGGCACGTCGGGGAAGAACAGGCTCGGCAGGGACTGCGGCAGCTCACCCTCGTCGCCGACGGTCGGGACGTCGAGCCCGCCGAGCAGCGCGGCGGCGGTGATCAGCACGATCGCGACCAGCGGCGCGGGCACGACCCTGGTCCAGCGCGGCAGCAGCACGATGATCGCGAGGCCCACGACCACCAGGGCGTAGACCCACCACCGGTTGTCGGCCGTGACCCTGTCGCCGAACAGGTGCGGCAGCTGGGACGTGAAGATGAGGATCGCGAGCGCGTTGACGAAGCCCGTCATCACCGAGCGCGGGACGAACCGCATCAGCCTGGCGACGCCCAGCACGCCGAGCACGACCTGGATGACGCCGCCGAGGATCACGGTCGCGACGAGGTAGTCGAGGCCGTGGTCGCGCATGACGGGCGCGATGACCAGCGCGACCGCGCCGGTGGCCGCGGAGATCATCGCCGGCCGGCCGCCGACGAACGAGATCGTCACCGCCATCGTGAACGCCGCGAACAGGCCGATGCGCGGGTCCACGCCCGCGATGATCGAGAACGCGATCGCCTCCGGGATGAGCGCGAGCGCCACGACGAGGCCCGCGAGGACCTCGGTGCGCAGGGTCCTCCCCGAGCTGAACGCGGCCCGGAACGAGCCCGACGAGGTCGCCTCGGGGGGCGCCACCGGGAGGGGGCGGGGGGCCGGGTCGGGCAGGGAGGCACGCAGGTCGTCCGACACGCGGAGGACTCCGTTCGTTCCGGGGGCGGCCGACGGCACGCCCGGGTGGGGCGGGAGCGCGCGTCGCGGCGACGACACGCCCTGCCCGATGGTCGAGGTCGAGGGGCGCGTCGTCGCGCGAAGAGGTCGAGAGGGCGATGGACGGACCAGGCACGGGCGTCCGCGGCGGCGCCGACTCTACCCTCACGTGAGGGTAGGGTTCCACCCCGTCCGGATCCGTCAGACTGGTCCCCATGACCGACCCCTCCCCCGCCGCCACGCTGCACATCGGGGCCGTCGCGAGCCGCACCGAGCTGTCGCTGCGGACGCTGCGCCACTACGACGAGGTGGGGCTGGTGCGGCCGTCGGCGCGCAGCGAGGGCGGGTTCCGCCTGTACACCGAGGACGACGTCGAGCGACTCCTGCTCGTACGCCGCATGAAGCCCCTGGGCTTCACGCTCGAGGAGATGGCGGAGCTGCTGGAGATCACCGACGCGCTCGAGGCGGGGACGCTCGACGACGCGGGGGCCGGCGACGCCCGCGCCCGCCTGGACGGCTACCGCGCCGCCGCCGAGGAGCGCCGGGCCGGGCTGGCGCGCAAGCTCGCCATGGCGGACGAGTTCATCGCCCTGCTGCGCTCGCGCTGACCGGGACCTGGTGCGCGGGGCCGGGGTCAGGCGCCCGCGGGCAGGTCGCGGTCGAGGGCGTGGGACCGGACGCGCTCGACCGCGAGGCGCACGGCCCCCGTCCGCACGACGTCGGGGCCGAGGTCGGACAGCACCACCTCGACCGCCGGGTCGTGCAGGTGGTCCGGGAGCAGCGCGCGGGCGCGCGCCACGACCGGTCCCAGCGCGGGCGCCATCGCACCCGTGACGATCACCCGGTCGAGGTCGAGGAGACCGGAGAGGACGGCGCACACCCGGGCCAGCCGGTCGGCGAGCCCGTCGGCCACCTCCCGTGCCACGGCGTCACCGGCGTCCGCCGCCGCCAGGACGTGCTCGGCGTCCAGGCGCTCGCGCGGGACGTCCGCGAGCACGCTCCCGGGCCGTCCGGCGTCGAGCAGCCGGCCCGCCT
>NZ_JBHXAW010000164.1:0-10134 GCF_042726645.1 Isoptericola sp. NPDC060257 | reverse complement strand
CCCTGCGGTTCGCCTGCGAGGACCCCGACGACCCGGCGAACTTCCCCCGGGTGCTGACGATCTGGCGGGCCAACATCCTCGGCTCCTCCGGCAAGGGCAACGAGTACTTCCTCAAGCACCTGCTCGGCACGGACGCCTCCGTGCTGGCCGACGAGGCCCCGGAGGGCCGGCGTCCCACGTCGATGACGTGGCGTGACGAGGCGCCGCGCGGCAAGCTCGACCTGCTGGTCACGATGGACTTCCGCATGACGAGCACCACGCTGTTCTCCGACGTCGTGCTCCCCGCGGCCACCTGGTACGAGAAGCACGACCTGTCGAGCACGGACATGCACCCGTTCGTGCACTCGTTCAACCCGGCGATCAACCCGCCGTGGCAGACCAGGACCGACTTCGACACGTTCCACACGCTGGCGGGGCTGGTCTCGCAGATGTCGGTGGAGCACCTGGGCGTGCGCGAGGACCTGGTCGCCACGCCCCTGCTGCACGACTCCCCCGACGAGCTCGCGGTGCCGCACGGCACGCTCACGGACGCGGGCGCGCCGGTCACGGAGCGCGAGCTGGTCCCGGGCGTGACGATGCCGCGGCTGCAGGTGGTGCAGCGCGACTACCCGGCGTTCGCCGCGCGCATGGCCGCGCTCGGACCGCTCACCGACTCCAAGGGCATGGCCACCAAGGGCGTCGCGTTCATGCCGGACGAGGAGGTGCGCAGGCTCGGGCAGGTCAACGGCCTGGTCACGTCCGGCCCCGCGGCCGGACGGCCGCGCCTGGACCGCGACACGCACGCCTGCGAGACGATCCTGGCCCTCTCCGGCACCACCAACGGCCGGCTCGCGGTGCAGGGGTTCGAGCACCTGGAGAAGCGCACCGGCCAACGACTGGCGGACCTGGCGGCCGACGACCAGGCCAAGCGCGTCACCTTCCCGGACGTGCAGTCCCGCCCGACGACGGTGATCACCTCCCCCGAGTGGTCCGGGTCGGAGCACGGCGGGCGCCGGTACACGGCGTTCGCGGTGAACGTCGAGCGGCTCAAGCCGTGGCACACGCTCACCGGGCGCCAGCACTTCTACCTCGACCACGACTGGATGATCGAGCTGGGCGAGCAGCTGCCGGTGTACCGGCCGCCGCTCGACCTGCATCGCCTGTTCGGCGACTCCCCCACGCCCGGCGCGTTCGACGACGGGGGCGCCGACGGCAGCGGAACCGGCCACGCCGCCGTCGCGGTGCGCTACCTGACCCCGCACTCGAAGTGGTCCATCCACTCGGAGTACCAGGACAACCTGTTCATGCTGTCGCTGTCGCGCGGCGGCCCCAACGTCTGGATGAGCCCCGCGGACGCCGCGAAGATCGGCGTCGAGGACAACGAGTGGATCGAGGCGGTGAACCGCAACGGCGTCGTCGTGGCGCGCGCCGTCGTCTCCCACCGCATGCCCGAGGGCACGGTCTACATGCACCACGCCACGGACCGCACGGTGGACGTGCCGCTCGCCGAGACGTCCGGCCGCCGCGGCGGCATCCACAACTCCCTGACCCGGATCCTGCTCAAGCCCACGCACCTCGCGGGCGGGTACGGGCAGCTCACCTACGCGTTCAACTACCTCGGCCCCACCGGCAACCAGCGGGACGAGGTCACGGTCATCCGGCGTCGCAGCCAGGAGGTGCGGTACCAGTGAAGGTCATGGCGCAGATGTCGATGGTGATGAACCTCGACAAGTGCATCGGGTGCCACACCTGCTCGGTGACGTGCAAGCAGGCGTGGACGAACCGCACCGGCACCGAGTACGTGTGGTTCAACAACGTCGAGACCCGCCCCGGCCTCGGCTACCCCCGCACCTACGAGGACCAGGAGACCTGGCAGGGCGGCTGGGTGCGCACCAAGCGCGGCAAGCTCAAGCTCCGCGCCGGCGGGCGGGCCAAGAAGCTCGCCTCCATCTTCGCCAACCCGAAGCTGCCCTCCATCCACGACTACTACGAGCCGTGGACGTACGAGTACGACATGCTGCTCAGCGCCCCGCAGGGCGAGCACACGCCGGTGGCGAAGCCGAAGTCGCTCCTCACCGGCGAGGACATGTCGATCCAGTGGTCGGCGAACTGGGACGACGACCTCGGCGGGTCCACCGCGACGATGCAGGACGACCCGATCCTCAAGCACATGAGCGAGCACGTCGCCGAGGAGCTCGAGCAGACGTTCATGTTCTACCTGCCGCGCATCTGCGAGCACTGCCTCAACCCGTCCTGCGTCGCCTCCTGCCCGTCGGGCGCGATGTACAAGCGGGTCGAGGACGGCATCGTGCTCGTGGACCAGGACCAGTGCCGCGGCTGGCGCATGTGCGTCACGGGCTGCCCGTACAAGAAGGTCTACTTCAACCACAAGACCGGCAAGGCCGAGAAGTGCACGCTGTGCTACCCGCGCCTCGAGGTCGGGCTGCCCACCGTGTGCTCCGAGACCTGCGTCGGCCGCCTGCGCTACCTCGGCCTCGTCCTCTACGACGCGGACAAGGTCGGCGCGGCCGCCGCCACCGAGGACGAGACCGACCTGTTCGCGGCGCAGCGGTCGGTGTTCCTCGACCCGCACGACCCCGAGGTGGTCGCCGCGGCGCGCCGCGAGGGCATCCCCGACGACTGGATCACCGCCGCGCAGCGCTCCCCGATCTGGAAGCTCATCTCGGAGTACGAGGTCGCGCTCCCCCTGCACCCGGAGTACCGGACGCTGCCGATGGTCTGGTACATCCCGCCGCTGTCCCCCGTGGTCGACGTCGTCGCCAGCTCCGGCAACGACGGCGAGGACGGGCGCACCCTGTTCGCCGCCATCTCGCAGCTGCGCATCCCGCTGGAGTACCTCGCCGGCCTGTTCACCGCCGGCGACACCGGCCCCGTCGAGCGGGTGCTGCGCCGGCTCGCGGCCATGCGGTCGGGGATGCGGGAGGTGAACCTGGGGCGCGAGTTCCCCGAGGAGAACGCCGAGGCCGTCGGCATGACCGGCGACCAGGTCCAGGAGATGTACCGCCTGCTGGCCATCGCGAAGTACGAGGAGCGGTACGTCATCCCCACCGCGCACACCGAGGTCGCGCGCGAGCTGGAGGAGATGGCCTGTTCGCTCGACTTCGAGGGCGGCCCCGGCATGGGCGGCGCCGGCCCGTTCGGCACGTCGTCGGGCCAGCCCACCCCCGTGGCGGTGGAGAACTTCCACGCCCTGGCGGCACGGCAGACGGCCGACTCCCCGCATACGCCCTCCTCCCCCAGCCGCGTCAACCTGCTCAACTGGGACGGTCGCGGCCGCCCGTCCGGCCTCTTCCCGCCCGGCGACGGCGGCGGACAGGGCGCGGGCGACCGGGGCACCCTGCCCGGCGGGCGCCAGGACGCGACGAACGAGGAGCCCGGGGGCTTCGAGGGGAGCGCGCGATGAGCCGCCTCGCGTTCCTGCCCCGCCCCGGGGTCCGGGCGAAGCGGCTCGACCCGCTCGCGCCGGTGCCGCTGGGCGACGGGGACCGCGCCGTCGCGCACATGGCCGCGTCGGTGCTGCTCGCCTACCCCGACGACGCGACGCTCGCGGCGGCGCCCACGGTGCGCGACGCCGTCGCGCCCCTGCCCGCACCGGTCCGGGACCGCCTCGGCGGGCTCGCCACGACGCTGCTCGACGGCGATCCCGACGCGCTGCAGGCCCGGTACGTGGCGACGTTCGACCTCAAGCGTCGCTGCGCCATGTACCTGTCGTACTACGCGGCCGGCGACACCCGGAAGCGCGGCGCCGCCCTCGTGCGGTTCGTCGAGGCGTACCGCGCCGCCGGGTTCGAGACCACCGGCGACGAGCTGCCCGACTACCTGCCCACCGTCCTGGAGCTGTCCGCCCGCGGCGGGCCCGACGGCGCCCGGATCGCCGGCGCGCTGCTCACGGCCCACCGGGACGGGATCGAGGTGCTGCGCTCGGCGCTCGCCGCGCAGCGCTCGCCCTGGACGGCGGCGGTCGAGGCCGTGAGCCTCACCCTCCCGCCCGTCGACGCGGCCACCGCCGAGCGCGTCGCCGACCTCGTGGCGGCCGGCCCGCCCGCGGAGCTGGTGGGCCTGAGCGGGTACGGGGATGCCGGGTACGGGAACGAGGGGAAGGACCTGCCATGGGCCTGACGGACGCCTCCGCCGACAAGATCATCCTCTGGGTGGTGCTGCCGTACGTGACCTTCGCCGTCCTCGTGGTGGGGTCGATCTGGCGGTACCGGTACGACAAGTTCGGCTGGACCACGCGGTCCAGCGAGCTCTACGAGAAGCGCCTGCTGCGCTGGGGCTCGCCACTGTTCCACTTCGGGCTGCTGTTCGTGGTGCTCGGCCACTTCCTCGGGCTCGTGATCCCGAACACCTGGACCGAGGCCGTGGGGGTCAGCGAGGGGTTCTACCACTTCATCGCGACGTCGATGGGGTCGATCGCCGCTCTCGTGGCGGTCGCCGGGCTGCTCATCCTCATCTACCGCCGCCGGGCCACCGGGCCGGTCTTCCTCGCGACCACGCGCATGGACAAGACCATGTACGTGTTCCTCGCCGCGTCCCTGCTGTCGGGGGCCTGGGCCACCGTCCAGACGCAGATCCTCGCGGGCGGGCACGGGTACGACTACCGGGAGACGATCTCGCCCTGGTTCCGCTCGCTCTGGTACCTCCAGCCGCAGCCCGCGCTCATGGAGGGCGTGCCCGCGGCGTTCCAGGTGCACATCGTCGCGGCGATGCTGCTGTTCGCGCTGTGGCCCTTCACGCGGCTGGTGCACGCGTTCTCCGCCCCCGTGCAGTACCCGTTCCGGCCCTACGTGGTCTACCGCTCCCGCGAGGCGTCCGTGACGTCGCGGGCGCCGCGGCCCGGGTGGGACCCGACGACGACGCCGCCCCGGTGATCCCGACCGTCCGTCACGACCGTCCGTCACGACTGGAGGAACCATGACCTCGGCAGCCACCCCCGGACCGGCCGACGCGCCCGCCGCCCCGGCCGTGCAGGGCAACGTCACCCAGCTCACCCTCGCGACGATCGGCTTCGCGATCTGCTTCTGGGCGTGGGCGCTGCTGAGCCCGCTGGGCAAGAGCTACGGCGAGCTGTACGACCTGTCCGACTTCGAGGTGTCGGTGCTCGTCGCGATCCCCGTGATCGTCGGGTCGCTCGGACGCATCCCGATCGGCGCGCTCACGGATCGGTTCGGCGCCAAGGTGATGTTCCCGCTGTGCAGCGCGCTGACGATCATCCCCGTGCTGTTCATCGGGTTCGTCGCGAACAGCCTGGTGTGGCTGCTGATCGGCGGGTTCTTCCTCGGCCTGGGCGGGACGACGTTCGCCATCGGCGTCCCGTTCGTGAACAACTGGTACCCGCCGGCCCGCCGCGGCACCGCGATCGGTATCTTCGGCGCGGGCATGGGCGGCACGGCCATCGCCTCGTTCTCCACGGTGCCCATCCGCGACGCGTGGGGCGACGGGGCCCCGTTCATCATCGTGGCGGTGTTCCTCGCGGTCTTCGCCCTGGCCTCCCGGGCCCTGCTGCAGGACTCCCCGGCGTGGTCGCCCGGGTCCGGCGGCGGCATGTGGGCCCGCACCTGGGCGACGCTGAAGATCCCCGCCACGCTGCAGCTGTCCTGGCTGTACGCGATCGGCTTCGGCGGCTTCGTCGCCTTCTCCGTGTACCTGCCCACGTTCCTGCAGAACGCTTACGACCTCAGCGCCGGCGACGCGTCGTTCCGCACCGCCGGCTTCGTGGTGCTCGCGGTGGTCTGCCGGCCCCTCGGCGGCACCCTGTCGGACAAGGTGGGCGGCGTCGCGGTGAACCTGGTGTGCTACGCGATCGTGACGGTCGGGGCGGCCGTGATCATCTTCCAGCCCGCCCTGATCCCCGTGGCGACGATCGCGTTCCTCGCGATGGCGGCGGCGCTCGGCGGGTCCTCGGGCGCGACCTTCGCGCTCGTGGCGAAGATGGCCCCGCCCGGGACCGTGGGCGCCGTGACCGGCGTCGTCGGCGCCGCCGGCGGCCTGGGCGGCTTCATCCCGCCGCTGATCATGGGCGCCGTGTACGGCGCGCGGGGCGACTACGGCATCGGGTTCGGCCTGCTCGCGCTGACGGCGCTGCTCACCCTGCTGTTCACGCTCGGCCCGGTGCGCAAGCGCGTGCGGGCGAACGCCGGATGACGGCGCGCCCCGGCGCCTCACCCCCGGATGTGGTCGGTCGTGAGGCGCGCGCCGCACGGGCGACACGTCGTCGGCCTAGCGTGGCCCCATGAGCACCGCGCGCAGCACGCCACGGAGCATGGCCGAGCACGTGTCCGCGGTGCTGGCGCGGGTCGCGCCGCTGCCCGCGGTCGACGTCGGCCTGGCGGAGCTCGCCGTCGAGGGCCCCGGCCGCGTGCTCGGCGCCGACGTGCGCGCCGTCGCGCTCGTGCCGCCGTTCGACGCCGCGGCGATGGACGGCTACGCGGTGCGCCTGGCCGACCTTCCCACGGACGGCTCCCCCGTGACCCTGCCCGTCGTCGGCGACCTCCGCCCCGGCGCGCCCCCCGACCGCTGTGGGCGGGAGACACGCCCTCGACACGCCGACGGAGAGGGCCACGATCCCACCCACGACACAGGCGGGGCTGCGGTGCGGATCATGACCGGTGCGCCGGTGCCGGGCTGGGCGGACGCCGTCGTGCCGGTCGAGCGCACGTCGACGGGCCGGTTCGTCGCGGGCGGCCCGACGACGGAGCTCGAGGTCACGCTCGCCCGGCAGCCCCGGGCCCACGTGCGGCACCGGGGCGAGGACGTGCGGCCCGGCGACCTGCTCGGCCGGTCGGGCGACGCCGTCACCCCGGCGCTGGTCGCCGTCGCGGCCTCGGGCGGGCTGACCGCGCTGCCGGTGCGCCGGCGGCCGCGCGTGGCCGTGCTGTCGACGGGGTCGGAGCTGGTGCCGGCCGAGGGCGGTGACCTCGCCGGCGACGGGCGGATCCCCGACTCCAACTCGCTGCTGCTGACGGCGCTCGCCCGCGCCGCGGGCGCCGACGTCGTGCGCGTCGGCGCCGTCCGCGACGACGCCGACGCCCTCCGCGCCGCCCTCGATCGCGTGGTGGGCGCGATCTCGGCAGGTGCGCGGCCCGCCATTCCCGGCGAGATCGCGCCCACGCCTCGTCCCGCGGGTGCGGCCGTCGACCTGGTCGTCACGACCGGCGGGGTGTCGGCGGGCGCGTCGGACGTCGTGCGGGCGGTGCTGGCCGCGGACGACGCGCGGCTCGCGGACGTGGACGTCGCCGCCGTGGCGCTGCGGCCCGGGCGGCCGCAGGCGCTCGCGCGCTGGCGGGGGGTGCCGTGGGTGGCGCTGCCCGGCAACCCGGTGAGCGCGTTCGTGTCGTTCGCGCTGTTCGTGCGCCCCGCGGTCGCCGTCCTCGCGGGCCGCGAGCCCCCGCGTCCGGTGCGGCGCCCCGCCGCCGAGGCCTGGCCGAGCCCGCCGGGACGGACCCACGTCGTGCCGGTGCGGACGCTGCCGTCGGGCGCCGTCGCGCGGGCCACCGCGCCGGGCGCCGACCACCGTCCGGGCGGCCACGCGACGTCGACGCTGCTGGGCGCCGACGCGCTCGCCCTCGTCCCGGCGGACGTCGAGAAGGTCGAGGCCGGCGACGCGCTCGACGTGCTGCCGCTCGACCTGCCGTTCGGCGCCGGGGCCTGACGTGGCAACCGACCGCACGACGCCCGTCGGGCACGACGCCGTGATCCTCGCCGGCGGTCGCGCCACGCGCCTGGGCGGCGTGCCCAAGCCGACCGTCGTGCTCGACGGCGCCACGCTGCTCGACCGCGCCCTCGCCGCGGCCCGCGACGCCGCTCGCACCGTCGTCGTCGGCCCCGACCCCGTCCTGCCGCCCGGCCGCGACGTGCTCGCCACCCGCGAGGACCCGCCGTTCGGGGGCCCTGTCGCCGGCCTCGACGCCGGGCTGCGGGCCCTGGACGCGGCGGCGGTCCCGGCGCCGGCTCACGACGCGCCGCCGTGGGTGCTCGTGCTCGCCGTCGACGTGCCGCGTGCGGGCGACGCGGTTCCGCTGCTGCGCGCCGCCGTCGACCTGCCCGTCGGCGACCTCGACGGCGCGTACCTGGTCCGCGAGGGCCACGCGCAGTGGCTGGTGGGCCTGTACCGGCGCGACGCGCTGCGCCGTGCCCTCGACGCCGTGGCGGCGTCGGCATCGCCCGGCGCCGCGGGGCTCGCCGGGGTGCCGGTGCGCCGCCTCGTCGCGGAGATGTCGTGCGCGGAGGTGCCCGACCGCGACGCCGTGAGCGCAGACGTCGACACCTGGGACGACCTGCGACGGCTTACGGTAGGACTCCACGCAGGACGCCACACAGCAAGCCGCACGGGAAGCCACACGGTCGTGGCGGCCCGCGCCGGTACGGAGCCCGCGACGCCCCGACCGCCGACCGACCGCCCGGGAGGACACCGATGACCGACCAGACGCCCCCCGCCACCCCCCGCGGCGCGGAGCCCGGCTCCAGCGTGCTGGACCGGTGGGTGGACGCCCTCGAGGCGGAGCTCGGGCTGCCCCCGCGCAGCGTGGACGTCGGCGCGGTGCTCGACCTCGCGCGCGACGCCGCGCACCAGGTGGCGCGGCCCGCCGCGCCCGTCACCGCGTACGCCGTCGGGTACGCGGAGGGGCTGGCCGCGGCGCGCGGCGAGTCGTCCGACGCGCTCGACCGCGCGACGTCGTCCGCACTCTCCTGGCAGGACCCGGGCCCCGGCGACACGGCCGGGACCGAGACCGGGGCGGGGAGCTGATCGGATGACGACCGTCTCCCTCGGGATGCCGCGCCTGCCCGGCGCGGGGGTGCCCGACGTGCGGCTGCCCGCGGACCGACCGGCCACCGGCGGGCTCGTCGACACCTTCGGCCGGGTCGCGACCGACCTGCGCGTCTCGCTCACCGACCGCTGCAACCTGCGCTGCACGTACTGCATGCCGGCCGAGGGCCTGCCGACCCTGCCGAAGGACTCGGTGATGACGCGCGAGGAGATCATGCGGCTCGTCGGGATCGCGACGAGCGACCTGGGCGTGCGTCAGGTGCGGTTCACCGGCGGGGAGCCGCTGCTGCGCCGCGACCTCGTGGAGATCGTGCGCGACTGCGCCGCCCTCCCCCGCCGCCCGGAGCTCAGCCTCACGACCAACGCCGTCGGCCTCGACTCCCGCGCCGCCGCGCTGCGCGAAGCCGGGCTGGACCGCGTCAACGTCTCCCTCGACACCCTCGACCCCGACACGTTCGCCACGCTCGCCCGCCGCCCGTTCCTCGAGCGCACGCTCGCGGGGATCGACGCCGCGGCGCGGCAGTTCGACCTCGTGAAGATCAACGCGGTGCTGGTGCGCGGCGTCAACCTCGACCACGCGGCCGAGCTGCTCGCCTGGTGCCTGGAGCGCGGGTTCGAGCTGCGGTTCATCGAGCAGATGCCGCTGGACGCCGACCACGCGTGGGACCGCGCCGCGATGGTCACCGCGGCCGAGGTGCGCGAGCAGCTCGGCACCCGGTTCGCGCTCGAGCCCGACGAGGAGCCGCGCGACGGCGCCCCCGCGGAACGCTTCGTCGTGCGGGACCCGCGCGGCGACCGCCTGGGCCGGGTGGGCATCATCGCGTCCGTCACGGAGCCGTTCTGCGACGACTGCCGCCGCACCCGGCTCACCGCGGAGGGCGGGGTGCGCGACTGCCTCTTCGCGCACACCGAGACCGACCTGCTCGGGCCGCTGCGCGCCGGCGCCGACGACGCCGTGCTGGCCGACCTGTGGCGCGCCGCCATGTGGGCCAAGCAGGCCGGGCACGGCATGAGCGACACCGGCTCCGGCACGGACCTGGACAGCTCGGGGTTCACGCAGCCCGAGCGCACCATGAGCGCCATCGGAGGATGACGATGACGGATCAGCTGGAGACGACGCAGGCCGTGGAACACACCGTGGCCCTGCGCTACTTCGCCGCCGCCCGCGCCGCGCTCGACCGCTCGGAGGAGACGCTCGCCGTCCCGCCGGGCGCGACCGTCGCCGACATCGTCGCCCGCGTGGCCGCCGCGACGCCCGCGGCCGGGCCCGTGCTCGCCCGGTGCAGCGTGCTGCTCGACGGCCGCCGGGCCGCGCCGTCCGACGTCGTGCCGGCCGGCGCGAGCCTCGACCTGCTGCCGCCCTTCGC
>NZ_JBHXAW010000163.1:0-10152 GCF_042726645.1 Isoptericola sp. NPDC060257 | reverse complement strand
CGGAACTTCAACATCTCGAAGGTGTGGCCGTCGCGCCCCACCCGGTCCTGGCGGAACAGCACGGGCCCGCGGCTCGTGACCCGCACGGCGAGGGCCAGCTCGCGTGCGATCCGGCGCCAGACGTACGAGGAGAACGGCGTCCCGTGGCAGAGGACGACCGGCGGCGCGGCCGGGTCCCCGAGCCGCTCCCAGCGCACCTGGCCGTCCTCACCGCCGCCGACGTCGACGCCATGCGCACCGCCCCCGAGGGCGCGACCGACTACCTGCTGCGCACGTCGACCGTCATCGGCGGCGAGTTCGAGGTCGTCTACCTCGCCGCCTCGCGCGTCGCGCAGGGCGCCTCCCCGCGCGCCCGCGCCGTCCTCGACGACGCGCAGACCGCCTGGACGGCCGCCGTCCAGGACGAGCTGGGCGACCCCGTCCTCGCGCGCGCCGTCTCCCTCATGGGCGAGGGCCTCTACACCCTCGCCTCCGTCGGGGCGACGGGTCCGGACGACCGCGAGATCGATGAGCTGCTGACGCTCGTGCGCGAGATCGCCACCGTCCGCGCCCCCGCCGGGGGCGCCCCGGCGTGACCCGGCGACTCAGCCCGTCTTGCGCTCCGCCGCCTTCTTCGCGGGCGCCTTCTTCGCCGCCGGCTTCTTCGCCGGGGCCTTCTTGGCCGGGGCCTTCTTCGCGGGCGCCTTCTCCTCGGCCTCGCCCTTCGACCCGCCCTTCGAGCCCGAGACGCTCCGGCGCAGCGCCTCCATGAGGTCGATGACGTCGGCGTCCTCCTTCTCGGGCTGCTCGCCGAACGTCTCGGACGTGTCGAGCGCGTCGCCCTGCTCGATCTTGGCGTCGATGAGCTGGCGCAGCTGCACCTGGTACTCGTCCTCGTACTCCTCGGGCGCGAAGTCGGCCTCGTAGCTCGCCACGAGCTGGCCGGACATCGCCAGCTCCTTGTCGGACACCGTCACGGACCCGTCCAGCGAGGGGAACGCGGCCTCGCGCACCTCGTCCGCCCACAGCAGGGTCTGCATGACCAGCACCTCGTCGCGCACGCGCATCGCCGCCAGCCGGGTGCGCTGGCGCAGCGCGAACTTCACGATCGCCGTGCGGTCCGTCTCCTCCAGCGTGCGGCGCAGCAGCACGTACGCCTTGGGGCTCTTGGAGTCGGGCTCGAGGTAGTAGGTGCGGTCGAGCATGATCGGGTCGATCTGGTCGCTCGGCACGAACTCGACGACCTCGATCTCCCGGTTCGCCTCCGCCGGCAGCGCCGCGAAGTCGTCCTTGGTGAGCACCACCGTGCGCTCGCCGTCGTCGTAGGCGCGGTCGATGTGCTGGTACGGCACCTCCTCCCCGTCCAGCTCGCACACGCGCCGGTAGCGGATGCGCCCGCCGTCCTCGTCGTGCACCTGGTGCAGCGGCACGTCGTGGTCCTCGGTCGCGCTGTACAGCTTGACCGGCACGTTGACGAGGCCGAACGTCACGGCGCCCTTCCAGATCGCCCTCATATGACCATCGTCACGCGACCTGCGGACACGCGCCAGGGCACAACGCCCCGGGCCCGGTGCCGCCCCTCCCCTCGTGACCGCGCGCCGCCCGGCATAGCGTGGCGAGGTGGACGGCTCGGCACGCACCCGAGACCCGGATCGACGGGGATCGACACGACGGGATCGACTCGACGCGGATCGACGAGGAATCGAGGACTGACCATGTTCCGGAGACGCCCAGGACGGGCGGCGGCACCCGCGCTCGCCGCCGCGGCGCTGGTCGCCGTCACGGCGGCACCCGCGACCGTCGCCGCACCCGCGACCCCGCCGCACCACCGCACGCTGCCGGACCGGGTCGAGCTGCCCGACGGGTTCCTCCCCGAGGGCATCGCCACCGGCCTCGGCCCGTGGGCCTGGTTCGGGTCCCGCGCCGACGGCGACATCTACCGCGCGAACCTCGTGACGGGAGAGGGCGAGGTCGTGAGCGAGGGGCCGGGCACGCCGTCGGTCGGCCTCAAGGTCGACCGGCGCGGCCGCCTCTTCGTCGCGGGCGGGCCGTCGGGCTCCGCGCGCGTCGTCGACGCCCGCTCGGGCGAGGTCCTGGCCGACTACGCGCTCACCACCGCGGCCAGCTTCGTCAACGACGTCGTGCTCACCCGCGACGCCGCGTGGTTCACCGACTCGCAGCAGGCGGTGCTGTACCGGCTGCCGCTCGGCCGGCACGGCTCGCTGCCCGAGTCCGCCGAGACCGTGCCGCTCTCCGGTGCGTGGGAGCAGGTCGAGGGGTTCAACGCCAACGGCATCGCCGCCACGCCCGACGGCCGCGGGCTGCTCGTGGTGAACTCGACGACCGGTGCCCTCCACCGCGTCGACCCCGCCACGGGCGAGACGACGGTCGTGGACCTCGCGTCGCGGGACGGCGACGCCTCGCTCACGAACGGCGACGGGATGCTGCTGGTGGGCCGCACCCTGTACGTCGTGCGCAACCAGCTGAACCTCGTGGCCGTGGTCCGCCTGGACCGCAGCGGGACGCGTGGCACGGTGACCGGCGAGCTCACGGACGAGGGATTCGACGTCCCGACCACGGTGGCCGCCTTCGCGGGCGGGCTGTACCTGCCGAACGCCCGGTTCACGACGCCGCAGGAGCCGACGACCGAGTTCTGGGTGACGCGCGTCGAGCCCCGTCAGCATCACGGACGCTGAGCGCCCGCGCCGAGCCTTGTCCCCTCGGTGGTCCGGCGGCATCCTGTCCCCATGACGACAGACGGCCTCTCCTCCGGGCTCCCCGAGCCTGCGGCGGACCGGGCCGACGTCGCACGGCTCCTCGGCGCCGGGCTCGGGGTCCTGGCCCCGTTCACGTGCCTGACGGTCCTCGGCTCGTGGTCCCTCGCCGTCGGACTGGTGGCCCTGGCGGTCGGCCGCGTCGTGATCGGGCGACGGACGACCGCCGGCAGCCCGCTGCGCGCGGGAACGACCTGGATGCTCGTCTGCTGGGCCGGGGTCGCGGTGGTCCTGATGGCGCTCTTCCTCGCGATCCCGCTCGACCCGGGGAGCGACTGAGCGGCCGTCAGCCGACCAGGCCGAGGACCCCGACGACACCGACGAGCAGGGCGAGCAGCATCGAGACGCCCACCAGCACGGCGTGCACGGTGAAGAACCGCGTGGGCCGGCCGGCGGCGTCACGGGCGCGGGGGTCCTTGGTCACGCGGCGCCAGAACGAGGGCCACACGGCCAGGTTCCACAGGGCGGCGACGAGCAGGGCGACGGACCAGACGACGGGGATCTCCACGGCGTCGAGTATCGGGCACCGCCCGGCCGGCGACGAAACCCTCAGGCCAGCAGGCCGCCCTGCAGCGCGAGGAGCACCGCCCGGGTGCGGTCCTTCGCGCCGAGCTTGAGCAGCACGTTCGACACGTGGTTCTTCACGGTGCCCTCCGCCAGGTACAGGGCGTCCGCGATCTCGCGGTTCGACCACCCCTGCGCCATGAGGCGCAGCACCTCCCGCTCGCGCCCGGTGAGCTCCGCCGGGACGACGTCGGCCGGCGCCGGCCCCGAGCGGACCGCCCGCAGCAGGCGAGCCGTCACCGCGGGCTGCACCAGGGTCTCGCCCGCGGCCAGGGTCCGCACCGCGTCGGCGAGCTGCTCCAGCGTCACGTCCTTGAGCAGGTAGCCGCGCGCCCCCGCCTGGAGCGCACGCAGCACCAGCGCGTCGTCGTCGAACGTCGTCAGGACGAGGACGGCGACCACCAGCCCCTCGTCGCGCAGCGTCTCCAGCGCCCAGATCCCGTCGCGGCCGGGCATCCGCAGGTCGAGCAGCAGCACGTCGGGCTCGTGCTGCCGCACCGCGTCGACCGCCGTCGCGCCGTCGTCCGCCTCCGCCACCACGTCGATGCCGCCCGCGATCTCCAGCAGGCTGCGGATGCCGTGCCGCACCAGCGTCTGGTCGTCGGCGAGCGCGAGGCGCACGCGGCGCCGCGTCCCGTCGGACGCCGGGTCCGCCGTCACGACGCCGCCCGCGCGGCGAGGCGCGCCCGCACCGTGAACCCCGCCGACGCGTCGAACGTCGCGCCGCCGCCCAGGGCCTCGGCCCGCTCGACGATGCCCGCGAGCCCGTGCCCGATCCGGACCGGCTCCGAGCCGAGGCCGTCGTCGCGGGCGACCAGGGTGAGCGCGCCCTCCTCGTCCGCCGCGACCTCGATCCGCAGCACCGTCGCCATCTCCGCGTGCCGCACGGCGTTGGTCACGACCTCCTGGGTGACGCGGACCAGGGCCGCCGTCTGCTCCTCGTCCGCGACGACGTCCTCGGCGACGTGAACCTCCACCCGCGGCGACGGGACGGCGGCCGCGACGGCGTCCAGGGCGTCGCGCAGGTCGGGCGCGCGACGGCGCAGCTCGCCCACGGTGGCGCGGACGTCGCCGAGCAGCTCGCGCGCCACGGTGCGGGCGCGCTCCACGTGCGCCGCCCCGCGCTCGCCCGGCAGGTGGGCGGCCGACTCCAGCTCCAGGGTGAGCACGGTGAGCTGGTGCCCGATGAGGTCGTGCAGCTCGCGGGAGATGCGCAGGCGCTCGGACGCGCGGGTCGCCTCCTCGCCCAGCACCATCGCCGCGGCCAGCTCCGCGTGGGCGACGGTCAGCTCGGTGCGCATCCGTTGCTCACGCTGCAGCGCCACGCTCACCGCCGCGCTGGCCACCTGGAGCAGGAGGTAGAGGCCGAGCGAGAGCACGACCTCGAAGGGCCGCGCGTCCCCCGGGGCGAGCAGAAAGGCGACGAGCAGGGCCAGCGTGTTCGCCACGATCACGGCGACGACCACCCGCGTCGGACCGACGTACGTGCTCAGCGCGGCACCGAAGACCAGCAGGATGGGCAGCCAGCCGATCCCGGGCACCGTGATCACGAGGGCCGCGGTCAGCAGCGCCTGGGCCGCGAGACCGGCGTAGGCGGCGCGGGTGCGGGGCGGCCGCAGGACGACGACGACCGTCGCGGCGAGCCAGGCGAGCGCCAGCAGCACCCAGACGGCGAGCGGCACGAGCATCCGGTCCGGCTCCGCCGCGAAGGGCACGGGCACGACGACCGCCAGGCAGACGACGAGGATCGTCAGCCCGGACGTCTCCTCGGGTCCCAGCCGGCGCATGGTACCCACGCTATCCGGCGAGCCCGGACGACGAGGAGTGCCGGAAGTCATGGGCGCAGGTCGTGACCGGCGGCACGCGCGACGGCGCCGGCCGCGTCCGTAGCGTCGCCGCCATGACCGCACTCGTGGCGCAGCACCTGCGCAAGACCTACCGCACCCGGGGCCGCGGCCGCGCACCGGTGGTCGCCCTCGACGACGTGAGCCTCTCCGTGGGACCGGGCGAGGTGGCCGGCGTGCTCGGCCGCAACGGCGCCGGCAAGTCCACCACCGTGGAGCTCCTGGCCGGCGCCCGGTCCCCGGACTCCGGGCGGGTGCGGGTGCTCGGGCTCGACCCGCGCGCGGACCGCGGCCGGGTGCGCGGCGTGCTCGGCGTCCAGCTGCAGGGCGCGTACCTCCACGGCGCGCTGACGGTCCTCGAGCTCGTGCGCCTGTACCGGTCCTTCTACCCGCGCGGCCTGGACCCCGACCTGCTCGTCGAGCGCGTCGGCCTGGGCGCCTCGCGCGGCGTCCGCTTCGAGAAGCTGTCGGGCGGGCAGCAGCAGCGGGTCTCGGTCGCGCTGGCCCTCGTGGGCGCGCCGCGGGCCGTCATCCTCGACGAGCTCACCACCGGCCTGGACCCCGAGGCGCGGCGCAGCATGTGGTCGCTGGTCGAGGACCTGCGGGCCGACGGAGTCACCGTCCTGCTCGTCAGCCACCTCATGGAGGAGGTGGAGCGGCTCTGCGACCACGTGACGATCCTCGACGCCGGCCGCGTCGTCGCGCGCGGCACCGCCGCCGAGCTGATCGACCTGGCCGGCCTGCGGCCCACCGTCACCCTGCGCACCGACGACGCGACGGCGGCCGACCTGCTGGCCCGCCTGCCCGGCGTCGAGCACGTCGACGCGGCGGGCCCGCGGCTCACCGTCACCGCCGCCGCGCCAGCCGCACCCGGCAGCAGCGACCTGCTGCAGGAGGTGGGCGCGGCGCTGACCGCCGCGGGCGTGGTCGCGACGGAGACGCAGCTGCGCCCGCCCACCCTCGACGACGCGTTCCTCGCCCTCACCGGAAGCCCCCTGGAGGCATCATGACCACCGCCCGCCATCCCACCACCCCCCGCGTGCTGGAGCTGCCCGAGCCGGGCGCTCCCCCGCGCCCGGTGCGGCCCGGGGCGGTGGCGTGGCTCGCGCTCACGGTCGCCGAGGCCCGGATGGTGGCCCGCGACACGGCCGGGCTCGTGATCCCGCTCGGGATGCCGTTGCTCATCCTCGTGATGAACGGGCTGGCGCCGGGCCTGGACCAGGTCGTCCCCGGGACGGGCGGGCGCACCGCGCTGGACGTCTACGTCCTCCCGCTGACGCTGACGATGGTGGTCGCCACGGTCGGCGTGATCAACATGCCGAGCTTCCTCGCCTACTACCGCCGCAGCGGGATCCTCAAGCGGCTCGGTGTCACCCCCGCGTCCCCGGCGATGGTGCTCGGCGCGCAGGCGTTCGTCGGGGTCGCGCAGATCCTGCTGGGCATCGCCCTCGCGCTCGCCGTCGCGTTCGCGTGGCTGGGGGCGTCGCCGCCGGCCGACCCGTGGGTGGCGGCGGGCGTCCTGGCACTGGCGATCGCCGCGATGTACGCGGTCGGGATGTTCGTGGCGGCCGTCGCGCCGACGCCGGGGTCCGCCGTGGCGATCGGCCTCGTCGCGTTCTTCGGCCTCGGCGCGCTCGGCGGGCTGTTCGGGCCCCGGGAGAACCTCCCCGACGCTCTCGCCACGCTCGGCGGCTGGCTCCCCTTCGGCGCCGCCGTCGACGCGCTCGGCGCGGCCTGGGCCGGCCTCGCGGTGCCCGCGCCGGCCCTCGTGGGCCTGGGCGCGAGCACCGTCGTCGCGGGGGGCGCGGCGGCCGCGTGGTTCCGCTGGGAGTGAGCCGTCAGAGGCCGACAGCGTCCAGCTTCGCCGTGAGCTCGGCGTCGGTGGGCTCGACGAAGAACTCGCCGTCGGGGAAGACGACGACGGGGATGTTCTTGCGGCCGCTGATCGACTCGGCGTCGTCGGCCCGCGTGGGGTCGGCGACGAGGTCCACGTTCACGTACTCCACGCCGCGGGAGTCGAGCACGCGCTTGGCGCGGCGGCAGTCGCCGCACCACGTGGCCCCGTACATCGTGAGGGTCGCGGGGCGGCGGAGGTCGGTCGTGGTGTCGTCGGTCATGCGCAGCACCATACCCCCACGGGGTTAGTGCGCGGAGAACCCGCCGTCCACGAACAGTGACTGTCCCGTCACATAGGCGGACCCTGGGCCGGCAAGGAAGACCGCGGCGCCGGCGAAGTCGTCGGGCAGCCCGTTGCGGCCCACCATCGTGCGGGCCGCGAGCGCCTCGACCCGCGCCGGGTCGGACTGCAGCCGGGCGTTCAGCGGCGTGAGGACGAAGCCGGGCACCAGCGTGTTGGCGGTGACGCCGCGGGACGACCAGGCCTCGGCCTGCGAGCGGGCCAGCGACTCCAGGCCGCCCTTGGACACCCCGTAGACGCCGGACTGCACGAACGCGCGGTGCGCCTGCTGGGACGACACGTGGATCAGCCGGCCGTACCCGCGCTCCGCCATGCCGGGACCGAACCGCTGTCCGAGCAGGTACGGCGCCTCGAGGTTGACCGCCATGGTGGCGTCCCAGGTCGCGTCGTCCGTCTCGCCCAGCGGCGGCCGCAGGTTGATCCCCGCCGAGCTCACCACGACGTCGGGCTCGCCGTACACGGCGGCGACCTCCTCGGCCGCGGCCCGCACGCCGGACCGCGAGCTCAGGTCGGCGCTGACGCGGTCGGCGGTGCAGCCGTCCGCGCGCAGCTCCGCGACCGTGTCGTCCAGCTCCGCCGCCCGGCGCGCCACGACGACGACCCGGGCGCCCGCCCGGGCGAGCGCCCCCGCGATCGCGCGGCCGATGCCGGAGCTGCCGCCGGTCACCAGCGCGACCCGGCCGTCGAGGGAGAACAGGGAGGAGAGGTACGTGTCGCTCACGCCGAGAACCCTGCCACGCGCGCGCCGTCGCTGTGACAGGCGCTCGTGGCGCGCACCCGGTGGACGGCTCGGACGGCCGGTTGCGGCAGCGTGGGCCTCGCCACGCATGGGCACCACGTCACGTCGACGATAGCCTCGGGCGATGGTCGACGACGAGGTCCGGGTCGTGGTGCGCAAGTACGACGGCAGCCTGCACTGGCACTACCCGATGATGATGCTGGGCGAGGACGAGTGGGGCGTGTGGCTCGGCGCCAGGGCCGGGACGGTCTACCGCAGGGGCGAGCCGGGCCAGGAGACCGCCGTCGTGGCGGTCGGGGACGACCGGGTGATGCTCGTCCCGCGAGATGCGTGGTGGACGGCCGAGTTCCAGGCGGCCCCGGCCCACCTGGACGCGTACTGCGACGTCGCCACCCCCTCCACGTGGAGCGGTGCGGGCGAGGTGACCATGGTCGACCTGGACCTCGACGTGTGCCGCGTCCGCGACGACATGTCGGTCTTCGTGGACGACGAGGACGAGTTCGCCGTCCACCAGGTGCGGTACGGCTACCCGGCCGACGTCGTCCGGCGGGCGGAAGCGGCGGCCGCGTGGCTGACCACCGCCCTGCGCGACGGCATCGAGCCTTTCGGCAGCCGCTACCGGCACTGGCTCGACCGGCTCGCCGCGACGAAGCAGACGTCGGGCCGTTTGTCCGCGCAGTGATGAGCCGGATCAGTCCGCGGGTGGGTTCCGAGTCGTCCCGCGAGAACGCCGAGGACCTCCCCCTCGTCGTCCAGGTCCGCGGCCACACACGCACCACCCCACGCCACCGTCCGGTACATCGACCTTGACCAGGGCGAGCATGCCGCGCGGCGTCGTTCCGGGGGCAGGCCGGGAATCCTCAGCCTTCCGAGGACCTCGGGCACCGGAGCCCTGATCGCTCCGCCCGGTGACCTGCTCGTCAGTCACGTGCACGGCGGGGCACTCGGCGCACACGCCGCGTGGTGATTCCGTCAGTACTCCTCCGTGGTTCGGGCGCGAGTGGGCTAGATTCGCCGCCGCGCGAGCCCAACCATGACTGCACCTGCCGCTAGGAGAATGGCGGTCAGGACCGCCGCCGGGCCTACGTCGGCACCGGTCCGCGGTAGTTCGCTCGGGGATGTCGGTGTGGTGGGCGGCTGCGCGTCAGTCGCCGGCGGGACCATCGGGGCGGCGACGCTGGGGCTGGGCGACGGACTGGGCGACGGGCTCGGCGACGGGCTCGGCGACGGGCTCGGCGACGGTGCGATGACCGGGACGCTCTCGCTGACGGGAGGCGAGATGGCCCCGCCGTCGTCGCCGGACGCGGTCGCGGTGTTCACCACCTCGCCGGCGTCGACGTCGTCGGCGGTGACGACGTATTCACCGCGACAGGTCGTCGTGTTCGCCGGGGCGTCGCCGACGGCGCCAAGAGCCGTCGCCTCGCAGACGACGTCGGGGATGCGGTCGTCGAGCACCTCGAGATCGGTGACAGGCGCCAGCCCGGAGTTGGTGACGCCATAGGTGTAGGCGATCGTGTCGCCGAGCTGGTACGGACCCGGGTCGTCGGCCACCTTCGTGAGGGTGAGGATCGGTGACGGGTCCACGGACTCCAGGACGACGTTGCGAATGAGGTGCACGTCCGTGAACAGCCCGGTAGAGGCAGAGAATCCGAACTTGTACGTCTCCGGGACCGGCTGGGGTGCCGGAATGTCGAGCACCTGCTGAAGATCGCCGTCCGGGCCCGCGATCGACACCGTCACGCGCGGGTCGGGTGCTGGGCTGACGACCACCTCGACGGTTCGCTTGTCCGGTTCCAGGAGCGCGGCGGCTTCGGCCGCGCCGATCGCGTCGGGCATCGACGCGGTATCCCCCTGGAGCGTGACGGGGAGGGTAGAGGGCCAGGACGTCGCCGCCGGGTCATCGAGGTTCTCGGCAGTGGAGGTCAGGAAGCTGCCAAGATCCATTCGTTCAACACGTGTCCATGCTCCCTGATCCGCGCACGGGCCGCCGCGAGGTCCCCCCAGGTGTCGCAGTCGAAGGAGACCGGCGCACCGCCCTCCTCGGCCAGGTGGTCC
>NZ_JBHXAW010000162.1:0-10235 GCF_042726645.1 Isoptericola sp. NPDC060257 | reverse complement strand
CTCCCACGTGGCCTCGGGCAACCCCGAGGCCACCTCCCGGCGCTCCGGCAGATAGGGCCCTCGCCTCGACCTCGCGGTCAGGTCACTCGGTGCCGGTCACTCGGTGCCGGTCATTCGGTGCCGGTCACTCCCGAGGCCGCAGTCTCCCCAGCACCCGACTGAGCAGGCTTCGGGGCTCCGGCTCCTTTGCGCGCGCGGCGCGGAGCCTTCTTCACGGGCTTCGTGGCGGGTTCGGCCGCCGTCCCGGGCTCGGGCTCCGGCTTCCGCTCGGGCAGCTCGATGAGCGTCTCCGGCGCGACGGGCGTCACGGCGGGGGGCTCCACGGGCTCCGGCAGGGCCAGAGGCGCCGGGGCGGCCGGAGCCGCCGCGGCGCGCGCGTCCGCCGCCGGGGCGGCGTCCTGCGCACGGTCCTTCGCGCCGTCGGCGGCACCGTCCTTGGCGTCGTGCTCGTGCTCGTGGGCGTGCGCCGCCGCGGCCGCGATCGTGGCGAGCGTGGCCTTGACGGCCTCGCGCGCCTCCGAGCGGTCCTCGGGCAGGGTCGGCACCTCGGCCGCGGGGGCCGGGGCGGCCTCGGCCTGCTTGCCGCCGCGCTTGCGGCGCGACCGCTTCGCCCCCTCGCCCTGGTCGCCGTCGTGGTGCTGGTGGGCGCCGTTCTTCTCGATCGGCTCGCTGTGCACGATGAACCCGCGGCCCTTGCAGTGCTCGCAGGTCTCGGAGAACGCCTCGACCAGGCCCTGGCCCACGCGCTTGCGCGTCATCTGGACGAGGCCGAGCGAGGTGACCTCGGCCACCTGGTGCTTGGTCCGGTCGCGGCCCAGGCACTCCACGAGGCGGCGCAGCACCAGGTCGCGGTTCGACTCGAGCACCATGTCGATGAAGTCGATGACGACGATGCCGCCGATGTCGCGCAGCCGCAGCTGGCGCACGATCTCCTCGGCCGCCTCGAGGTTGTTCCGCGTGACGGTCTCCTCGAGCGTGCCGCCCGCGCCGGTGAACTTGCCGGTGTTGACGTCGATGACCGTCATGGCCTCGGTGCGGTCGATGACCAGCGACCCGCCGGAGGGCAGCCAGACCTTGCGGTCCATGCCCTTGGCCAGCTGCTCGTCCACGCGGTGCACGGCGAACACGTCGGTGTTCTCCGTCCACTTCGTCACGCGGTCGCGCAGGTCGGGGGCGAGCTCCTCGACGTACTGCGCGATCTCGTCCCACGCGCCCTGGCCCTCGATCTGCAGCGACGAGAAGTCGTCGTTGAAGATGTCGCGCACGACGCGGATCGCGAGGTCCGGCTCGCCCTGCAGCAGCGCCGGGGCGCTGGCGGACGACGACTTCTTCTGGATCGAGGCCCACTGCGACTCGAGACGCTCGACGTCCGCGCGCAGCTCGGCCTCGCTCGCCCCCTCGGCGGCGGTGCGCACGATGACGCCCGCGCCCTCGGGCACGACGTCGCGGAGGATCTTCTTGAGCCGGCTGCGCTCCGTGTCGGGGAGCTTGCGGCTGATGCCGGTCATGCCCCCGCCCGGCACGAACACCAGGTAGCGACCGGCGAGCGTGACCTGCGAGGTCAGCCGGGCGCCCTTGTGCCCGATCGGGTCCTTGGTGACCTGCACGAGCACGGAGTCGCCCGACTTCAGGGCCTCCTCGATGCGGCGCGGCTGGCCCTCGAGCCCGGCGGCGTCCCAGTTCACCTCGCCGGCGTACAGGACCGCGTTGCGCCCCTTACCGACGTCGACGAACGCGGCCTCCATGCTCGGCAGCACGTTCTGCACGCGGCCGAGGTAGACGTTGCCCACCATCGACGCCTGCGACTGCTGCGAGACGTAGTGCTCCACGAGCACGCCGTCCTCGAGCACGGCGATCTGCGTGCGGCCGTCGCGCTCGCGCACGACCATCGACCGGGTCACGGACTCGCGGCGCGCGAGAAACTCGGCCTCGGTGATGATCTGGCGGCGCCGCCCGGCGTCGCGGCCCTCGCGGCGGCGCTGACGCTTCGCCTCGAGTCGTGTCGAGCCCTTGAGGGCCGTGACCTCGTCGCGGTCGCGGGTGCGCGCGACGGCGGCCTCGGCCCGCTCCTGGCGGGTGCCGCGCCGACGACGGCGACGGCGACGGCTCGAGGCGGAGTCGCCGCCCTCGTCCTCGCCCTGCTCGTCGCCCTGCTCGCCGGCGTGGTCCTCGGCGCGGTCGTCGCCCTGCTCGTCGGCGTCCGCCTCGGCGGGGCGCTCGTCCTCGCGGGCACCCTCGTCGGAGTCCTCGTCGAGGTCGCCGTCGGGACCGGCCTCGCCCTCGGGGCGGCGACCGCCGCGACGGCCACGCCCGCCCCGGCGACGGCGCCGGCGCGGACGGATCTCGTCGTCCTCGCCCTCCTCGTCGCTCAGGTCCTCCGGGCCCAGGTCGACGAGCTCGACGCCCTCGGCCACGAGCTCGGACTCGATCGCGCCGACCTCCTCGACCGCGGCGGCCTCGTCCTCGCTGAGCTCGACGTCGGTGACGGCGGGCGCCTCGACCGGCGACTCGACGGCCTCCACGACGGGCGCCGCATCGGCGGCGGGCTCCTCGACGGGGGCCTCCGGAGCCGCCTGCTCGGTGGGCTCCGCGGCCTTCGCCGCACGTGTGCCGCGCGTGGCACGGCGCGAGCGGGTCCGCGTCGGCTCGCCCTTCGACGTCTCGACCGCGGGGGTCTTCTCGGGCGCGCTCGTCGCCGCCTCGGGCTGGGGCGCGGTCGCCTGCTCCTCGGCCGGGGCGTCGTGCGGACGCGGCGGGCCGGCGGGGGCCTGGGCGCGGCGGGACCGGCGCGCGGTCGACAGGTCGGGGGCCTGGAACAGCACGGCGGTCGTCGCGAGCCGCGGGGTGGCCGACCCGCCGCCTCGCGCGGCCGGCGACCGCGGCGGGGTCTGCTCGGCGGGCGCCTCCGCGGCGCTCTCGGCCGGCGTCGCGGCGACCTTCTCGGTGGTCTTCTTCGCGGCCTGCGCGGTGTCCTTCTCGGCGACCTTCTCGGTGGACTTCTCGGTGGACTTCTCCCCGCCCGAGGCCTTGCGCGTGGCGGCCTTCCGGGTCGTCTTCTTCGCCGGAGCCTTCGTCGCGGGGGCGGGGTCGGCGGCCTCGGCCTGCGCGACGTCCTCGGTCGTCTCGGCGTGAGCCTCCGCCTTCGGCGCCGCGGTCCGACGGGCCCGGGTGCGGGCGGTGCCGGACGCGCCACGCCCCGTGGCGGGTGCGGCCTCAGCCTCGGCGGCGGGGGCGTCGCCGGCCGGCTCCGCCTCGACGGGCTTCGCGGCCGGCTCGGTCGCGGGCTTCGCGGCGGGTTGCGCGCCGGTGGCGCGGGTGGCGCGGCGCCGCGTACGTGCCGGCTTCTCGGCAGCGCCCTCGGCCGCGCGGCCGGCGGGGCTCTCCGGCAGGACGATGTCGGCGAGGGACGCGCTGGCCCCTGCGGACGCGTCGGCCCGGGCGTCGGCGCGCTCCGGCAGCACGAGGTCGGAGAGAGACGACGGCGGCGCCACGTCGGGCGTCGCTGCCGGGGCAGCGGCCTGCTCGGCCTGCGGGCCCGTCGGGGCGGCGGCGGGCCGGGTGGCGCGACGGCGGGCGGGCTTGCGGGCGGCGTCGGTCGGGTTGTCGGACGTCACGGAAGGCGCTCCAGCTCCGGCGGCCCCGCCCCCACACGTGCGGGCCACCGGTGGTCGTCGTCGGACAGGCGCGCTGCTCGGCGCGCCGGCCGACGGAAGTCTCGGTTCCGGCTGCGGCACCGCGCTCTTCGCGGACGCGCCGCCCGGCCTCGTGCCTGGCGGCGGCATCGCGTGCGGATCGCGAGTGCTGCGAGCTCGTGGGCCGCCCCGGGATGTGGGCCAGGACGGCTTCGGACCAGTATCGCATCCTGAGGGCCCCACCGCGTGACCCGCCGCCGCACGGCGCGGTCGGGCACCGGGCCGGCGACGCGCCGGCTTGACTTGTGAAGACCTTCACTACTTAGATCGTGAAAGTCTTCACGAACCCCCGTCCCGTGACGACGACAGCACTGGTCGTGCGCCCGCACACCGGTGGTCCTACGGTCGAAGGACCGCTCGGACGAGTGAGCAAGGAGAACCCGTGGACGCCCTCGCACTGGCCCGCTGGCAGTTCGCCATCACGACCGTCTATCACTTCATCTTCGTCCCGCTGACCATCGGTCTCGCACCGCTGGTCGCCGGGATGCAGACGGCGTGGGTCGTCACCAAGAAGGAGCGCTGGCTCCGGCTGACCAAGTTCTTCGGCAAGCTCCTGCTCATCAACTTCGCGCTGGGCGTGGTCACCGGCATCTGGCAGGAGTTCCAGTTCGGGATGGCGTGGAGCGAGTACTCCCGCTTCGTGGGCGACGTCTTCGGCGCGCCGCTCGCGATGGAGGCGCTGGCCGCCTTCTTCGTCGAGTCGGTCTTCCTCGGCCTGTGGATCTTCGGCTGGGACCGCGTGTCGAAGAAGGTCCACCTCGCGGCCATCTGGCTGTTCGCCCTCGCGACGAACCTCTCGGCGTTCTTCATCCTCGCGGCGAACTCGTGGATGCAGCACCCGGTGGGCACGATCTACAACGAGGAGACCGGGCGCGCCGAGATGGAGTCGATCGGCGCGGTGCTCTCCAACAACACGCTGTGGGCCGCGTTCCCGCACACCATCTCGGCCGCGTTCCTCACCGCCGGCACCTTCGTCTGCGGCGTCGCCACCTGGTGGATGGTCCGGCTCGTGCGCAGCAAGAGGCCGGAGAACGTCGAGAAGGCGCGCACCGTCTACCGGCCCGCCGTCCTCGTCGGCGTGTGGACCATGATCATCGCCGGCGCCGGCGTGATCTGGTCCGGCGACCTCCAGGGCAAGCTCATGTACGAGCAGCAGCCGGGCAAGATGTCGTCGGCCGAGGCCCTGTGCGAGGGCACCGAGGCCGCCGAGTTCTCCATCCTGGCCGTCGGCCCCCTGTACGCCGGGTGCGAGGACGTGGACCACCTCATCTCCGTGCCGGGCGTCACGAGCTTCCTCGGCACCGGCCACTTCTCGGGCCCCGAGTCCTACCTGCCCGGCGTCTACGACGTGCAGGAGCAGTACACCGAGCGGTACGGCGACGTCACCGCCTCGGGCGAGCCCGTCACCTACACGCCGCCGCTGGCCATCACCTACTGGTCGTTCCGGCTCATGATCGGCCTCGCCGTGTTCTCCCTGGCGCTCGCGCTGACGGCGCTGTGGGCCACCCGCAAGGGCAGGGTGAGCGACAACGTGTGGCTCGCCAGGCTGGGCCTCGTCGCCATCCCCACGCCCTTCCTGGCCTGCTCGTTCGGGTGGATCTTCACGGAGGTGGGGCGACAGCCCTGGGTGGTGGCGCCGAACCCGACGGGCATCGACCAGGTACGGCTGCTCACCGAGCGAGGCGTGTCCACGGCGGTGCCGGCGGGGGTGATCCTCACGTCGATGATCGTGCTCACGCTCGTCTACGCGGTGCTCGCCGTCGTCTGGTACCGCCTCATGCACCGGTACGCGGTCGAGGGGGTCCCGGACGCCGTCCGCGACGAGTCGCCGGAGGCGCAGGACCCCGACGACGCCGACCGCCCGCTGTCCTTCGCGTACTGAGCGCCCTCGACCGAGACTGGGAGACCCCGTGGACCTCGCGATCCTCTGGTTCGTCATCATCGCCGCCCTGTGGACCGGCTACCTCGTGCTCGAGGGCTTCGACTTCGGCGTCGGCATGCTGCTGTCGATCCTGCCGCGCGGCGGCAAGGAGCAGCGCGACAAGGAGCGCCGGGTGCTGATCAACACGATCGGCCCGGTGTGGGACGGGAACGAGGTGTGGCTGCTCACGGCGGGCGGCGCCACCTTCGCCGCCTTCCCGGAGTGGTACGCCACGATGTTCTCCGGCTTCTACCTGCCGCTGCTGATCATCCTGCTGGGCCTCATCGCCCGCGGCGTCGCGTTCGAGTACCGCGGCAAGATCTCCGACGCCCGCTGGGCGCGGCGCTGCGACGTCGCCATCCAGTTCGGGTCGTGGATCCCGTCGATCATGTGGGGCGTGGCGTTCGGCAACCTGGTGCGCGGGCTGCTGCTGAACGAGTCCCACCAGTACGTGGGCGGGTTCTGGGCGCTGCTCAACCCGTTCGCGCTGCTCGGCGGCCTCACCACGCTGGTGCTCTTCCTCCTGCACGGCAGCGTCTTCGTGGCCCTCAAGACCGACGGCGACGTGCGCGAGCGCGCGGGCCGGCTCGCGGCGGCGCTGTCGGTCGTGGCGCTCGTCGTCGCGGGCGGCTGGGCGGTATGGGCCCAGGTCGCCTACTCGACGACCTGGACGTGGGCGGCCGTCGCGGTCGCGGCTCTCGCGCTCGTCGGCGTGGTCGTGGCCGCCCGGGCGCGGCGGGAGGGCTGGGCGTTCACGCTGTCGGCCGTCGCCATCGCGAGCGCCGTCGTGCTGATCTTCGGATCCATGTACCCCGACGTCATCCCCGCCCTCGACGGCGGCGAGGCCCTCACGGTCGCGGAGGCGGCCTCGACGCCCTACACCCTCACCGTGATGTCGTGGGTCGCGGTGGTGCTCACGCCGCTCGTGATCGCCTACCAGGCGTGGACGTACTGGATCTTCCGCCGTCGCCTCTCCAGCAAGGACATCCCCGCCCCGGCCGGGCTGTCGTGGCAGAAGATCAAGGACGCGGCGTTCTGACGCGCGCCCCGTCGTCGATACTGACCTCTGTGCCGACCCCTGGCCTGATCCCGTGAAGCCCCTCGACCCCCGCCTGCTGCGGCGTGCGCGCGCGGCCCGGTGGTACGTCGCCCTGACCGCGGCCCTCGGCATCGCCGCCGCCGGCGCCGTCGTGCTCCAGGCCTTCGCCATCGCGCACACCCTCGGGCCGGCGGTCACGGCGGGCAGCGCGGGTGCGCCGCTCGCCCTGGCCGACGTCGCGCCGTGGCTCGGGGCGCTCGTCGCCGCGATCGCCGCGCGCGCCCTGATCGCCTGGGCGCAGGAGCGGTACGCGCAGAAGGCGGCGGCCGACGTCGTGGCTGAGCTGCGCGAGCAGGTCGTGGCGCACGCGGTGGCGCTGGGCCCGCGGCCGGCCGGGGACGGCAGCGAGGGCGAGGGGCCCGCCGCCACGGCGACGCTCGCCACGCGCGGTCTGGACGACCTGGGCCCGTACCTCGTGCGCTACCTGCCGCAGCTGCTGCTCACGGCGATCCTCACCCCGGTGCTCGTGCTGGTCGTGCTCGGCCTGGACTGGGTCTCCGCGCTGATCTGCGTCGTGACGCTGCCGCTCGTGCCGCTGTTCATGTGGCTGGTCGGCGTCATGACCGCGGGCGCCTCGGAGCGTCGGCTGCGCACCATCGAGCGGCTGGGGTCGCAGGTGCTCGACCTGCTGGCCGGGCTGCCCACCCTGCGGGCCTTCGGTCGCGAGGTCGGGCCCGGCGCCCGCGTGCGCTCCCTCGGCGACGCGTCGCGGCGCGCCACGATGGGCACGCTGCGGATCGCGTTCCTGTCCGGGATGGTGCTGGAGCTGCTGACCACGCTGTCGGTCGCGATCGTCGCCGTCGGCGTCGGCCTGCGCCTCGTCGAGGGGATGATCGCCCTGGTGCCCGCCATCGCCGTGCTCGTGCTCGCGCCCGAGGTCTACCTGCCGCTGCGCCGCGTGGGCGCGGAGTTCCACGCGTCCACCGACGGCCTCGCCGCCGCGGAGCGCGCCTTCGCCCTCCTCGAGCGCCCGGCCCCGGCCGCGGGCACCACGCCCGCGCCGGCGCTCGCCGGCGCGACCCTCGTGCTCGACGGCGTCGGCGTGCGCGCCGGCGACCGCGGCATCCTCGCCCCCGCCGGGCTCACCGCGCGGGTGCCGCTCGGCAGCGGCCGCCCCGGCGGCGGCAGGGTCGTCGCGCTGCGCGGCCCCAGCGGCGCGGGCAAGTCGACGACGGCGCTCGTCCTCCTGGGGCTGCTGCGCCCCGACGAGGGCCGGGTGCTCGTCGAGCCCGTCTCGCAGGGCGTCGGCGGGGCTCCCGTCGATACGTGCCCCGTCGACCTGGCCGACGTCGACCCGGCCACCTGGTGGCCCCAGGTCACCTGGGTGCCGCAACGCCCCACCCTGGCCCCCGGCACCGTGCGCGACGCCGTGACGGACGGTCGCCCCGTCCCCGACGACGCCCTGGCCGCCGCCGCCCGCACCACCGGCCTGGACGACGTCGTCGCGGCGCTGCCGCTGGGGTGGGACACCCCGGTCGGGCTCGGCGGCACCGGCCTCAGCGTCGGCCAGCGGCAGCGGGTCGCGCTCGCGGCCGCCCTCCTGGACGGGGAGGCCTCCGGCGACGGCGCTCCCCCGCCCCTCGTGCTGCTCGACGAGCCCACCGCGCACCTCGACGCCCGCGGCGAGCAGGTCGTGCTCGACACCGTGCGCGCCTGGCGCGACGCCGGGCGCACCGTCGTCGTCGTCGCGCACCGGGCGTCGCTGCTGGCACTCGCGGACCAGGTGGTGGACGTCGCCTCGCGCGCCGTCGGGCCGGCCGAGGCGGTGGCGTCGTGAGCGCCGCCACCCGCCCCGTCGACCCGCTGCGCCGGGTGCTGCCCCTGCTGGAGGTGCGCTGGACCCGCGTGGCGCGCGCCGTCGCACTCGGCACGCTGGCGCTCGGGTTCTCCGTGGGCCTGGCCGCCGCCGCGGCATGGCTCATCGCCCGCGCGTCGCAGATGCCGCCCGTGCTGCAGCTCTCGGTGGCAGTCGTCGCCGTGCGCGCCTTCGGCACCGGCCGCGGCGTGCTGCGCTACCTCGAGCGGCTCGCCTCCCACGACGTCGCGCTGCGCGGCATGGCCGCCCTGCGCGCCAACCTCTACGACGCGCTGGCCCGCGGGCCGGTGACGCGCGTGATCGCGCTGCGCCGCGGCGACCTGCTCGCCCGCGTCGGCGCCGACGTCGACGCGGTGGGCGACGTCGTCGTCCGGGCGCTGATCCCGGCCGGGGTGGCCGCGTGCGTGGGGCTCGGCTCCGTGGTCCTCGTGGGGGCGTTCCTGCCCGCCGCGGGGGCCACCCTGATCGGGTGCCTGCTCCTCACCGGCGTGCTGGCGCCGTGGCTGGCGTCCCGCGCGGCGGCGTCGGTCGAGCGCCGGGGCGCCGCCGCCCGGGCCGAGGTGACCGGGCGCGCGCTCTCGCTGCTGGAGGACGGTCAGCAGCTGCGCGTCGCCGGCCGGCTCGACGACCGGCTCGCCGGCCTGCGCGCCGCGGACGCGCGGCTCACCCGCTCCACCGACGACGGCGCGCGCATCTCCGGCACGTCGGCCGCGATCGACGCCGGGGCGCAGACCCTTGCCGTGCTGTGCTCGCTGCTGCTCGGCCTCCCCGCCGTCGCGGCGGGCACGCTGACGCCCGTCGAGCTGGCCGTCGTCGTGCTCACGCCGCTCGCCGTCTTCGAGGCGACGTCGACGCTGCCCGCCGCCGCCGTCCAGCTGCGCCGGTCGCGGGAGGCCGCCCGCCGGCTCGTGGCCCTCCTCCCCGACCTGTCGGACGCCCGGCCCACCGGGGCACCCCACACGTCTGACACGTTGCTGGAGCTCGACGCCGTCGACGCCGGATGGGCGGACCGCACCGTGGTCGCGGGCGTCGACCTCGCGCTGCGGCCGGGCGACGTCGTCGCGCTGGCGGGACCGTCCGGCGCGGGCAAGACGACGCTGCTGCTCACGGCGGCCGGGCTGCTGCCGGCGCGCTCCGGCGCCGTCCGGGCGGGCGACGGCGGCGCGCTGTTCGTCGCCGAGGACGGGCACCTGTTCGGCACCACCGTGCTGGAGAACCTCCGCGTCGCGCGGCCCGACGTCACCACGGACGACGCGCGCGACGCGCTCGCAGCCGTCGGCCTGGACGCCTGGCTCGCCGGGCTGCCCGACGGCCTCGACGCCATGCTCGGCCCGGACGGCGCCGACGTCTCCGGCGGCGAGCGCCGGCGGCTCCTGATCGCCCGGGCCCTGCTGGCGCCCGCCCGCGTGCTCCTCGTCGACGAGCCCGCCGAGCACCTCGACGCCGCCACCGCCGACGCGCTCGTCGCCACCCTCGCGGCGCACGCCCGCGGCACCGGGCGCGCGGTCGTCGTCGCCTCGCACCGCCTCACGCCGCTCGCCGTCGCGGACGAGGTGCTCCTGCTCGGCACCTCCGCCGACGCCGGCGACGACGGCGCCGCACGCGTCGTGGCCCGCGGCCCGCACGCGGCGCTGCTGCACGACGAGCCGGCCTACGCCTGGGCGGCCGACCAGGAGCGGGCCGGGGAAGCCAGGGTCCTCCCAGGGT
>NZ_JBHXAW010000161.1:0-10244 GCF_042726645.1 Isoptericola sp. NPDC060257 | reverse complement strand
GTGTGTGGCTTCGGGCGCCAGGTCGACCCACCCCAGGGACGGACGTCGGGACTACTTGTTGACGGTGAAGCCCTGGCCGTTGCCGTACGTGGCGGACTGCTCCTGCCACGTCGCGAGGCCGTCCGTCAGCGTGGTGCCGGAGACGTACGCCTGGCCCACCGTGTCGTTGAAGATCGAGTTCGCGTAGACCTGGAACGGCAGGTACTGCCAGCCCTCGACGACGTTGGCCGCGGAGTCGGCGAGCACCTCGTTGATCTTCTGGCCGCCGAAGTACTCGGACTCGGCGCTGCGGAACTCGTCCGACTCGAGGTCGGCCGTGGTGGCCGGGAACGCGCCGCCGTCGAGGCGGGCCTGCACGCCGTCACCGTTCGTGGCGTAGTCGACGAAGGCGTAGGCGAGCTCCGCGTTCGTGCTGGCGGCGGGCACGGTCAGCGACGAGCCGCCGTTCTCGGAGGTGGCGTGCTGCCCGGCCTCCCACTGCGGCATCTCGGCGACGCGCCACTTGCCCTCGCCCTGCGGGACGCCGGACTCGAGGTTGGCGGGCATCCACGCGCCGATGGTCAGCGTCGCGATGGTGCCGTTGCCGAGGCCCTGGTACCACTCGTCGCTCCACGAGCCGACGGGGGCCAGCAGGTCCTCGTCGATCAGCTGCTGCCAGACCTCGGTGAACTTCTGCGTGCCCTCGTCGCCGGCGAAGTCGATCGTCACGTCGGTGCCGTCCACCTGGTACGGGTGCCCGCCCGCCTGCCAGATCATGCTGGTGGTGAAGCCGGCGTCGCCGATGTCGTTGGCGATGTAGGCCTTCGGGTCCTTCTCGTGGATGGTCCGGGCGGCCTCGAGGTACTCGTCCCACGTGGTCGGCACGTCGACGCCGTACTTCTCGAAGACGTCCTCGTTGTAGAAGAGGGCCATGGGGCCGGAGTCCATGGGCAGGCCGTAGACGCCGTCGCCGCTGTGCACGGAGTTCCACGGGCCGGTGCTGAAGGTGCCGTCCAGGTCGTCGGCGCCGAGCGGGCCGAGGTTCGTCAGCGCCTCGGAGATGGCGAACTGCGGCACGGCGTAGTACTCGACCTGCGCGACGTCGGGCACCCCGTCGCCCGCCGAGATCGCGTTCTGCAGGGCCGTGTACTGGTCGTTGCCCGTCCCGACGTTCTCGAGGTTCACCGTGACGTTCGGGTACTTCTTCTCGAAGTCCGTCACGACCTGCTCCAGCGTGGGCTCCCACGCCCACACGGTGATCTCGCCGCCCTTCTCGAGGACGGCGGCTGTGTCGACGGGCGCGGCGTCGCCGCCGCCGGAGCCTCCGTCGTCGCCGGAGCCGCAGGCGGCCAGGCCGAGGGCGAGCACGCCGGCAAGGGCGGTACCGCGCGCCAGGTGGCGGGATCGTGCGTTCATGGGGTCCTCACTTCATCGTCAGACGGGATACGCAGGAGAGATACGGGGTCATTCCTTGACGGACCCGGCGGCCAGGCCGGACTGCCAGTAGCGCTGCAGCAGCAGGAAGGCGGCGACCAGCGGCAGGATCGTGAGCAGCGCGCCGGTGATGACGAGGTTGAAGATGGCCTCGCCGCCGGCGGTGGCGGCCTGCGCGTTCCAGGCGTTGAGTCCCAGCGTCAGGGGGTACCAGGACGAGTCGCGCAGCATGATCAGCGGCAGGAAGTAGTTGTTCCAGGTGGCGACCATCGTGAACAGCAGCACGGTGACGATCCCGGGCGCGAGCAGCGGCAGGCTCACGCGGAAGAAGGTGCGGAACTCCCCCGCCCCGTCGATCCGGGCCGCCTCGAGCAGCTCGCCGGGGATGGCCTCGGCCGCGAAGGTCCACATGAGGTACAGGCCGAACGGCGAGATCAGCGACGGGATGATCACGGCCCACGGCGTGTTCGTCAGGCCCAGCTGGCTGAACATGAGGAAGGTCGGGACGGCGAGCGCCGTGCCCGGCACGGCCACCGCGCCGATGACGAGCGCGAACACCCCGCGCTTGCCCGGGAAGTCGAACTTCGCGAGGGCGTACCCGCCCAGGATGGCGAGGAACGTCGCGCCGCCCGCGCCCACGACCACGTACAGCACGGTGTTGCCGAACCACCGCACGAAGACGCCGTCGTCGTAGGTCAGCGTGGTGACGATGTTGTCCCACAGCGAGAACGAGTCGCCGAACCAGAGGCCGAACGAGGAGAACAGGTCCTCCTGCGTCTTGGTCGCGTTGATGAGCAGCCAGGCCAACGGCACCAGCGAGTACACGAGCACGACGGCGGTGAGCACCGTGAGCAGCGGGCTGCGGCGCGGCCGGGCCACCGAGTGGTGGCGCGGGGTGCGCAGCCTCGGGGCGGGACGGGCGGGGGCGGTCAGCGTCGACACGGGTCACGCCTCCTTGCGCATGCCGCGCAGCTGCACCACGTAGGCGATCACCATGGTGATCAGGCCCATGATGATGGCCACGGTCGCGGAGTAGTTGTACTGCTGGCCGGAGAACGACAGCGAGTAGGCGTACAGGTTGGGCGTGTACGACGTCGTGATGGCGTTCGGGGCGAGCGACTGCAGGATGCTGGGCTCGTTGAAGAGCTGGAAGCTGCCGATGATCGAGAAGATCGTGGCGATGACCAGCGCGCCGCGGATCGCGGGCAGCTTGATGGCGCTGATGACGCGCCACTGACCGGCGCCGTCGATCTCCGCCGCCTCGTACAGCGAGTGCGGGACGACGCGCAGCGCGGAGTAGAAGATCAGCATGTTGTAGCCGACGAACTCCCAGGTCACGATGTTGCCGATCGACGCCAGGACGAGGTCCGGCGACAGGGGGTTCGGCAGGCTGACGCCGAAGGCGTCGTTGATGTTGCCCACCAGGCCGAAGCGCGTGCCGTACATGAAGCCCCACATGAGGGCCGCGACGACCGCCGGCACCGCGTAGGGCATGAAGATCGAGATCCGGAAGAAGCTCTTGCCGTACAGGCGGCCGCTGTCGATCGCGAGGGCGACCAGCAGCGCGATGCCGAGCATGATCGGCACCTGCACCAGCAGGAACAGGCTGACGCGGCCGAGGCCCTCCCAGAACTGCGGGTCGGCCAGCGCCTGCGCGTAGTTCTCGAGCCCGACGAACGTGGTGCCGCCCACCATCTGCGTGCGGAACACCGACAGGTAGAGCGAGTAGGCGATCGGGGCGAGGAACACCAGCGCGAACACCAGCATGAACGGGCCGACGAACATCCATCCCGTCCAGCGCCGACGGCTGCGGCGCACGGCGGGCACGGCGGTCGGGGCGGGCGGCGAGGATGCCGGAGCGTCTGCGGTCACGAAGCAACTCCCAGGAGGACGGGCCAAATGTTTACGTAAACATCGTGGCCGGACTAGAGTGTCGCGAGGCGCCAGGGATGTCAAGCCCCGGACGCCGGCAGAGTCACGCGATGCACCACGAGACGCGACACGAGAGGCGGCGATGGTGGAGACGAACGGCGCGCCCGGCGTGCAGACCCGAGGGCGGGCACGCCCCCGGACGGCGCCCTCGATGGCCGAGGTCGCGGCGCTCGCGGGCGTCTCCTCGCAGACCGTCTCCCGCGTCTCGATGGGGCTCGACAACGTCAAGCCCGCGACGCGCGACCGCGTGCTCGCCGCCATGGCCGAGCTGGGCTACGCGCCCAACACCGCCGCCCGCGCGCTGCGGTACGGCAGCTTCCGCACGCTCGGGGTCATCGCCCACCAGCTGGCCCGCACGGGCGAGTCGCGCACCGTCGAGGCCGTCGTCGAGGCCGCCCGCGCCGAGGGCTACACCGTCACCATCGTCGACGTCGAGAGCCCGTCCCCCGACGACGTCTCCGCGGCTGTCACCCGCCTCTCCCACCAGGCGATCGACGGGCTCGTCATCGTGCGCGCCGAGTCCGCCACCCCGGACACGCTCGCCCTGCCCGCGCAGCTGCCCGTCGTCGTCTCCGACTCGCGCTTCGTCGGCACGCACCCCGCCGTGCGCGCCGACCAGACGGAGGGCGCGCGCCTCGCCGTGCAGCACCTGCTGGACCTGGGGCACCGCACCGTGCACCACGTCGCGGGCCCGGACGACTCGCTGCCCGCCCGCAGCCGCATCGACGCCTGGCGCGCCACGCTCGAGGCCGGCGGCCGGGCCGTGCCCGAGCCCCTGCACGGCGACTGGACCGCGCGGACCGGGTACGCCGTCGGCCGCGAGCTCGCCGCCGACCCCGACGTCACCGCCGTCTTCTGCGCCAACGACGAGACCGCGGCCGGCGTGCTGCACGCCCTTCACGAGGCCGGGCGCCGGGTGCCGGACGACGTCTCCGTCGTCGGCTTCGACGGCATCACCCTCGCCGAGCACCTGTGGCCGCCGCTGACCACCGTGGAGCAGGACTTCGCGCGCATCGGCAGCAGCCTGGTCGACCTGCTGCTGCGCCAGGTGCGCGACGACGTCGACCTGAGCGGCACGCACGAGACCGTGCCCGTCCGGCTGGTCGTGCGCGAGAGCAGCGGGCCGGCACCGCGCTAGGCCGTCGCGCCGGGTCGGTCAGAGCGCGATCGCGGCCCGGGTCGTGACCAGGCCGACGTCGCCGAGGAAGCGCTCCAGCGCGATCATCGCGACCCCCGTGGCGACGGAGTTCCCGCGCACCGTCGAGATCTCCAGGCTCAGCCCGGCGGCGGACTCCCCCGGCGCCTCCTCGACCATGCGCGCGCGGGCGAGCGGCAGCAGACGGTCGCCGATCGCCCACGTCGTCCAGCCCGTGAGGGTGACCCGCTCCGGGTTCACCACCGCCACGAGGTCGGCGAGCGCGGACCCGAGGTAGCGGGCCGTCGTCGCGAGCGTCTCCTCGACCGCCGGGTCGGGCGTGTCCGCCGCGCTGGCCCTCGCGAGCGCCTGGATGAACTCCCGCTGCAGGTCCAGGTCGCACAGCGGGTGCTCCGGCGCGATCTCGCGGAGCGTCTGCTGGATGCCGGGCGCGCCGACGTACGCCTCGACGCAGCCGCGCCGCCCGCACCGGCAGCGGCGGCCGTCGACCGCGAGCAGGGAGTGCCCCCACTCCCCCGCGGCGTTGGTCGCGCCGCGGAGGATGCGGCCCTCCAGGACGATCCCCGCCCCGACCCCGGTGCCGAGGTTCACCGTCACCATCGAGTCGGCCCCGCGCCCGGTGCCGAACCACAGCTCCGCGGTCGCGATCGCCTTGAGCGGGTTGTCGAGCACCAGGGGCACGCCGATCCGGTCGCGCAGGCTGTCCAGCTCGACCGAGTGCCAGCTCCAGTGCGGGACGACGACGGCGACCCCCGACGCGCGCTGCACGATGCCGGGGAGGGCCACCCCGACGCCGAGGACCTCGGCGGCGCCCACACCGGCCTTCGCGAGGGCCGCGTCGAAGGTCCGGCCGATGCCCTCGACGACGTACTCGGGCGAGCTCTCGTGCTCGTCGCGCGGGGTCTCGGCCGCCGCCACCTCGTCGAGGGCGGCGTCGAACACGATCGCGCGCACGTACGTCTCCGCGACGTCGATGCCCACCACGCGGCCGCGGTCGGCGTTGATGCGCAGGCTGGCGGTGGGCCGCCCGACCCGGCCGGCGCTGAGCCGCGACTCGGTGACGATGCCCTCGGAGAGCAGGTCGCCGACGACGGTGGCCACGGTGGCCGGGCTGAGCCCGGTCGTGCGGGCCAGCTCGTTGCGGGTGGCCTCCTCGGCCGTCAGCAGGGCGTGCATCACGTCCAGCCGGGACTCGCTGCGGATGTCGCGCGACGTCCGCCTCTCGACTGCCATGGTCACTCCTGGGTGGCGACGGTGCGAAGACGCGCCAGCTGCGGTCGGTTCGGCCCGGCGGTCGCGCGCACGAGCAAGCGTAGCCCGCCCTCGTTCCAGGCCGCGGGAAGCCAGAGGCGGGTCGGCCGGCCCCCGGAGAAGCGCGGCGCGGCGGGGTCGTCGAGCCAGACCCGGCCGAGCAGCTCGCCGTGCGCGAAGGCGCTCACGCGCACCTGGGTGCCGGCGAACCACAGCGACCAGCCGCCGGGCGGCAGCGCGACGTCGAGCCACGCCTCGTCGCCGGGCTCGAGGCCCAGCGGCAGCCCCACGTCCGCGCCCGGGGCGGGCCGCGCGGCCAGCCCCACGAGCGCCGTGTCCGGCTGCGCCTCGACCTGCCAGCCGCGCACGGGGTCGAGGCGCAGCAGCTCCGCCCCGCCCAGCGCGCCCGGCGTGTGCGGCAGCGTGACGGCGACGTCCGCCCCCTCCCCGGGCGCCAGGTGGAGCCACGGGTCCTCGGCCGCCACCGTGCGCCGCGCGCCGTCCACCCGCACGTCGACCGCCCCGGGCACGCCGTCGAGGCGCAGGGCGTGGTGCCGGACCCTGTCCACGGGCAGCGACCGCCGGTACGTGACCGGCCGCCCGACCCGCGTGCTGCTCCAGCCGCCGAGCGTGCGCAGCGGCGCCGGGTCGCCCGCCCAGCGCTCCCCGTCCCCGACGCTCCAGAGCGCGGACACGTCGTCGCGGGCCGCGACCGACCAGACCCGCCCGAGGCCGCGCAGCGACCCGGCGCGCAGGCCGGGCAGCCGGGCGTCGTCGAAGTTGGCGTGGCCCCAGGTCTCGACGGTCGCGGTCAGCCGGCTCGCGCCGCCGGTCGCCACCACCGTCGTCGCGCCGAAGCGCGCGAGGGTCGGGCGGGCGACGCCGTCGAGGGCGAGGTCGACCATGTCGCCCGCGCCCTCCAGCAGGACCTCGACGGCGCCGGTGACGTCGGCCGCGTAGTGGGTGCGGCCGCGGTGGACGCCGACCTCCTCCGACGCCGGCGGGAGGTCGTACGCCTCGGGTCGGCCGTCGCGGACGGGCAGGTCGAGCCGCACGGCCCGCGCCACGTCGGTGACGGGGACCGTCGCGTCCTGCGCGGGGTCGGCGTCCGCGTCCCACGCGGGCACGGGCGGGGCGGGGCTCTCCCCCGGCCCCGGCACGTCCTGCGGGTGGTGCAGGACGACGTCCCACCGGTCGTCACCGGCACGCGCGGCCGCGCGGACCGGCGCACCGGGGGCCGGCGCGGCCAGCTCCACGAGCGTCGTGCGTCCGTCGCGCGCCTCGAGGACGACGACCGCCGGGCCGTCGCCGGCGAGCTCGAGCCCGGAGGGTCCCGCCGCGACGAGGTCGGCGGTCGCCAGGCGCAGCGTCCCCGGCGCCCCGAACCGGTCGAGGGGCAGGTCCCGCAGCACCAGCAGGCACGACTCGGGCGGCAGCGCCACCTCCACGGTCGCCGAGCCTTCGGCGTCGATCGGCAGCAGCGCCTCGGCCCACGACTCCCCGAGGTTCGGCACGCCGAGCAGCGAGCCGCCGCCGTCGAGCCCGAGGCAGGACGGCGACGCGCTCGTCGGCGCCGACGTCGCGTACGCGCCGGGCGCCGCCCGGGGCACGCCGCGCGCCAGGGCCGGCCCCAGGGTCCGCACGACGGCGGCCAGCACGCGCGCCTGGGCCGTCTCCGGGCGCGGGGCGCCGACCGGCGAGAGGAACCCGCCGAAGTCGTAGTCGTGCGTCATGAAGCTGCCCGGGTCGCCCCAGTTCCCGACCGACGGCGTGTACCCGAGGTCGAAGCCGGACGCCTGCAGGTACGGCGCGAGCAGCGTCGCGCCGCTGACCAGCAGCCGGCGCAGGGTGACGTGCCGCCGGTTCGTCTCGGTCACCAGGAGGGGCAGCCCCCGGACGGCGACGAGGTCCGCGTAGCGGCGCACCTCCGGCTCGACGTGCGGCGACCGGTCGTCCGGGTAGAAGTTGAACGCCGGCGCCACGCCGTCGACCCCGCCCGTCGCGCCGACCAGGTCGCCCTGGCCGGCGCACGCGACGAGCGGCACGGTGATGCCGTGCTCGCGCGCCATGGCTGCGAGCGCCCCGACGTACCCCGCCCGGTCGTCGCAGTCGAAGAAGTCGAGCTCGTTCTCCAGCTGCACGGCCACGACGCTGCCGCCGCGGCCGTGCTGGCGAACGGCCAGGATCGGCATCACCTGGTCGAACCACTCCCGCACGTGCGCCAGGTAGCGCGGCTCGGCCTGGCGCAGCCGCAGCCCCGGCTCGAGCGTGAGCCAGGCGGGCAGCGCGCCGCCGTCCCACTCCGAGCAGATGTACGGCCCGGGGCGGGCGACCACCAGCAGCCCCGCCTCGTGGGCGAGGTCGAGGAACGTCCCGACATCGCGCCGCCCGGTGAAGTCCCAGCGGCCCGGCTCGAGCTCTTGGAAGTTCCAGGGCAGGTAGACGTCGACGGCGTCGTACCCCGTCGCCCGTACCTGGGCGAGCCGCGCCGCCCACTCCTCGCGCGGCAGGCGGAAGGAGAAGAGGGACGCGCACAGCAGCGCCTTCTCCTCGCCGTCCACCACCAGGCCCGAGGGGCCCAGGACCACGCTGCTGCTCGTCACGACCGTCACTTCACACCCGCGCTTCCGACGGAGACGTTCATCTCGTACAGGTACTTCTGGCCGAGGTAGTACACGACGATCATCGGCAGCGTCAGCATGATGGAGCCGACCATGACGAGGTTCCACGGCGGCAGCTGCATGGCGTTGCTCGTGGAGGTCATGTACTGCAGGCCGAGCGCCAGCGGCATCGTCTCCTCGGAGTTGAGGTAGATGAGCGGCCCCATGAAGTCCCCCCACGCGTGCGTCAGCGTGAAGATCGCGATGGCCGTGAGGATCGGCCACATCATGGGCAGCACGATGCGCCGGTAGATGCCGAAGTAGCCGAGCCCGTCCACCTGCGCGGCCTCGTCCATCTCGCTCGGGATGCGGGAGACGAACTGCCGCACGAGGAACACGTTGAACGCGTTGGAGAAGAAGCTCGGCACGATGAGCGGCAGGTAGGTGTTCACCCAGCCCAGCTCCTTGAACAGCAGGAACTGCGGGATCATCGTGATCTGCGCCGGGATCATCATGGTGGCGAGCACGACGACGAACATGACGTTCTTGCCGGGCGCGCGCAGGCGGGCGAACGCGTAGCCGACCAGCGACGACGAGAGCACCTGACCGACGGCGGACAGGGTCGCGATGATCACCGAGTTCAGGACGAACCGGCCCACGGGCAGTCCCGTCGCGGTGAAGACGTCGCTGAAGTTCGACCAGAGGAACTCCGTGGGGATCACGGTGAACGCGTTCTGCGCGCTGGTCTGGTCGCTCGCCAGCGCGATGGAGACCATGAGGATCAGCGGCACGAAGAAGACCGCCGAGACGATCAGCAGCACCGCGTAGGTGACGGGCGTCGCCTTGAACGCCTTGAGCGTGCGGGCCGTGGCGCCGCGGCCGGGCGCGAGGTCCGGCTCGGCCACGGCGGCGGGTGGGGCCTGGGTCGCTGCGGCCATCACCGCACCTCCGTCTCGTAGAACACCCAGCGCCGCGACGTGCGGAACGCGAGCGCGGTGAAGCCGATGATGACGACGAACAGCAGCCAGGCGACGGCCGACGCGTAGCCGAAGTGGTAGAAGCCGAAGGCCTGGTCGAACAGCAGCGGCACCACCATCTGGCTGGCGTTGTCAGGACCGCCCTGGGTGAGGATGTACACCTGGGAGAAGATCTGGAACGCGCCGATCAGCCCCATGATGAGGTTGAAGAAGATGATCGGCGTGATCTGCGGGAACGTGATCGACCAGAACTGCCGGAACGGCCCCGCCCCGTCGATCTCGGCGGCCTCGTAGAACTCCCGCGGGATGCCGTTCATGGCGCTGAGCAGCAGCACCGTGGCGCTCCCGGCGCCCCACGCGGACAGCACGACGAGCGCGGGCTTGACCCACAGCGGGTCGAGCAGCCAGTCGGGCCCTTGGACACCGAACACCCCGAGCAGGTCGTTGAGCGGGCCGGACGGCGCGAGCACCATCTTGAACACCATCGCGGTGGCTACGAGCGGCACCAGCGTGGGCAGGTAGATCATCGTGCGGAAGAACTTGCGGCCGCGGACCTTCTTGTTGAGCAGGTTGGCCAGCCAGAGGCCGACCGCCAGGCCGAGCGGGACCGAGACCGCGGCGTAGAAGAAGGTGTTCCACAGGGCCTTCCAGAACACCGGGTCGCCGGTGAGGGCCTGGACGTAGTTGTCCAGCCCGACGAACACGGGCGGCGTGAACGAGTCCCACTCGGTGAGCGAGATGTACACGGACGCGATCATCGGGCCCAGCAGGAACCCGACGAAGCCGACGAGCCAGGGCGAGATGAACAGCCAGAAGAACCGGGCCTTCGAGAACGGCCAGGCCCCGCGAGCCGAACCGCTCGAAGAAGGCGCTCTGCGGCTTCACCGAGGCGACGTGCCCGGCGAGCGCGTCGAC
>NZ_JBHXAW010000160.1:0-10339 GCF_042726645.1 Isoptericola sp. NPDC060257 | reverse complement strand
GCCAGCGTGTCGACCCACCCGAACCATCGCTCCAGCCGGGCGCCGTCGGCGGGGACCGCCGTACGTGCCGCCGCCACCTCCGCGCGCGCGCCCTCGTGTGCCATGGCCCGGTCCCATCTCCGTCGATGCCCGGGCCGTCGTCGGACCGGTCAGCCTCCGGGCCGGCGACGTCGCCGGCCCGCAGCGGGAAAGCGATTCCCCGCGTTGAATGGATTCACCGTAGAGCCCTCGGACGCCTCCGTCAACAGCCGTTCTGCAACGTTGAGATCACGGCCGCGCCCCGCTCTGCCGGCCTGCTGGACAGGCTCTACGCGGCGCGCACCAGCAGCCACGCGAGCAGCCACGAGCGCGTGTTCCCGTCGTCGATGCGCTCGCCGGGCAGGTCGCGGGCGACGCCGAGCGCCGCGGCGGCGTCCTCCGGCCCGGCCAGCGCGGCGTACACGAGCAGCTGGTCGCCGAACGTCACGTCCCACGACGCGGGGTCGTCGCGAGGCCCGGAGAGCGCCTCGTCGAGGTTGGCCCGGATGCGGTCCGGGTCCCCGCCGAGGTAGGTCGCGACCGGCTGTGCCGGCAGCACGAGGATCCCGAGCATCGCGCTCGGCTCGGCGCTGAACCACGTGGCCCAGTCCCGCTTGCCGCCCCACACGAGCGACGTCACCTGGTGGCCGAAGCCCTCCACGGCGGGGTCGTCCCGGTCGAAGTCGGTCCAGTAGGCGCGCGCCGACGCGGCCTCCGCGCCGAGCATCCACCGCGCCTGCTCCTCGAGCTCGGCGTCCCCCGTCGCCTGCGCCCACAGGGCCAGCCCGTTCCAGGCCGAGACGGCCTCGGACGCCGACTCCTGGTTGTTGCCGTCGGCGAACGGCGCGTACCCGGACGCCCACGAGTGGCCGGCGTAGACGTCGAACACCCGCAGCGCGGGCATCCCGCCGACCCCCGTGCCCGACGCGACGTCCGCGGCGAGCAGGTCCAGCACGGGCGCGAGGTCGGTGGCGAGCCCCGGGTCGTCGGCCGCCACGACGCCCGCCGCGTACAGGAAGTACCCGTAGTGGAAGTGGTGGTCGTTGGCCTCCTCCGAGCCGAAGCCCGGCACCTTCCCGACCACGGTCGCCAGCACCGGGTCGTGCACGAAGCAGCGCTCCGCGCGGTGCTCGCAACCGTCGGGCTCGGCCCACTCCCGCAGTCGTTCCTCGAGTCCCGACCTCAGCGGCCCGGCCACCCCGTCCAGCCCGAGCCCCTCCGCGAGGCCGAGCAGGGTGGCGTCCCGGGCCAGGGCCTTGCCCCCGAAGTACGTGTCGGACGGCGCCTCCAGGGTCCCCGCCTCCACGGCGGCCGCGTCGGCACGCACCTGGTCGGCGAGCTCCGCGCGCGCGTCGTCGTCCAGGCCCGACAGGTCGAGCCCGCCGGCCGGCTCCACCGCGGGGCTCGACCACCCCAGGGTCGTGGCCGTGCAGACGTCGACCGTCCCGTGCACGGTCGCGTACGAGCCGAGGCCGCAGGTGGCCCCCGTGGAGTCCGCCTGGTGGGGCATCCGCACGACGGCCGTGGGGCCCCCGTCCGCGGTGGCGTAGGTCAGCGCGCTGCTCACGCCGTCGTCGCCGGCGCCGTACGACGCGGTCACCCCGGTCACGGGGCGCGAGGCCGCCTCGACGAGGGTGTCGACCGACGCACCCGACGCCCCGTCCGGCACCGGGAACCATGCGGCGGACTCGCCCGCGGCGAGCGTGAGCACGCGCCCGTCGTCGGAGAGCCCGGCGCCGGGGGCGTCGGTGCCGCCCGGACCCACGAGGACGTGCTCGCGGTCGAGCACCTCGGTCGACGCCCGGCCGTCGGCGACGGTGAACGCCGAGGTCATCGCCACGTCCTGGTCGGACGCCGCGACGTACCGCAGCACGGGAGACCCCTCCACGATCCGCAGGTGCCCGAGCGCCGCCCCGGCGCCGTCGCGCAGCTCGACCGTCACCGACGCGACGTCGTACTCCGACACCACCGACGACGCGGCGCCGACGTCCGCGCCCACCTGCGGGTCGAACGGACCGAGGATCGAGGTCTCGGTCACCTGGACCTGCGGCAGCCCGTACGCGAACCCTCCCCCGGTCAGCGCGACCGCGAGCGGCACCGGGAACACGGGCTGCGGCGCGTCGCCGAGCGCCAGGCTGGAGAACCACCGGTTCGTGGGCGGCGCCAGGCCGTCGGCGAGTCGCGTCGTCGGCGTGGCCGCGACCTGCTCCTGGGGCAGCAGCGACACGTCGACGTCGGGCGCCGCGAGGCTCTCCTCCGGCGCCGGGGCATCGACGGGGCCCGGAGGGTCCTCCCCGGCGGGCGCCGGCCCCCCGAGGACGCCGCAGCCGGACGACGCCAGGACCACGGCCAGGACCGCCGTCAGCACACCGGCGACCGGCGGCGGCACGCGCCTCCTCCGCCCCCCGGCGCCGCCCCGCGCGGGCGTCGTCACAGGCCCACCCGGCGCAGGAACTGGCTGAACGAGGCGTCCACGCCGGCGAGCGGGCCGTCGTCGTGCAGGTCGATCACCGCGGTGACCGGGGTGCCGGCCATGACGAGCCCGTGCTCGGCGCCGCGCACCAGGCCTGCGCTGGAGACGCGCACCGTCGCCTCCGCCTGGTTCTTCGTGTTCTGCACGGCCACCGCGTCCACGACGCCGTCCACCTCGGCCTGGTTGGGCAGCACCACCGTGACCGTGGCGCCGTCGCGGACGCGGGCGAAGTCCGCCGGGTCGAGCACGAGCCTCGCGTCGACGAACAGCGAGCCCTGGCGCTCGACGGTGGCGAGCACCTCCCCCGACTGCGCGAACGCGCCCTGGGCCACGGCCACGTCGGTGACGACGCCGTCGGCGGGGGCGACCACGGTCATCGTGCCGTCCTCGGCCACCTCGTAGGCGCCACCCTCCCGGCTGACGAGGCCGACGGCGAGGTCGTGCTGCAGCGTGAGGCTGCGCAGCACCAGCAGGGGGTCGCCGGCGCGCACCTCGTCGCCCTCCTCGACGAGCGCCTCGGCGACCGTCCCGGCGTAGTCGGTGCCCACGTCGAGCGTCTCGGCGGAGATGGTCGCGGCCGACGACGTGGCCTGCGACTCGCGACGGTTCATGACCAGGGTGAGAGCGGCGCACAGCAGCACCACGCCGAGCAGGCCTCCCACGAGGCGCAGGCGGTTGGTCCAGGTCACGCGGCACCTCCGGCGGACGGGACGGCAGCGCGGGCGCGGCGCGACTCGCGCAGCGCCGTGACGACGAACGCGCCGAGGATGAACGTGTTGGTGAGGTTCCAGGCCAGCGCCAGGCTGGGCAGCGGGTCGTCGCCCCACTCCTTCCAGACGCCGACGGCGGACGTCAGCAGCAGGAACGCGAAGCAGAGCACCTGCGGGAGCATGAAGTTGAACGGCGACTCGGCCCGGCCGGCGCGACCCGTGACGTGCCAGGCCTGCTCCTTGCCGGTGAGGGCGTTCCACAGTGCCTTCGTGTAGATCGGGAACGACACCGACGCGAGCATCAGCACCTCCCACCGGAACGACCCGAGGGTGAAGAACGCGATCGCGATCTGCATCCCGTAGAAGCCCAGGTAGTACAGCAACCAGGTGCTCGGCGAGATCGTCAGGTCCATCGGCGTGAGGTCCAGGTAGATCTGCAGCGGCGGGACCAGGAGCAGCACGAGGGGCGCGATGCCCGAGAGGTAGTGCGTGGCCGTGACCGTGTACTGCAGGCGCTGGTCGAGGGTGAGCCGTCGCCTCGGGCTCAGCGGGTTGTGCTGGAGCATGATCTCGAAGCCGCCGGTGGCCCAGCGCAGCTGCTGCTTGGTGTACGCCTCGACGGTCTCGGGGGTGTCGCCCACCGCGAGGACCGTCGGGATGTAGACGGTGCGCCAGCCGCGCTCGTGCAGCAGGAGCGACGTCCACACGTCCTCCGACTTGGAGTCCGTGTACATGCCGCCGATGTCGTCGACCGCCGCCCGGCGGAAGATCACGTTGGTGCCGACGCAGAACGCCGCGTTGAAACGGTTCCGGCCGGGCTGCACGAACCGGTAGAACACGGCCTGCATGTAGCCGGCGCCGCGCGAGATGAGGTTGTCGAGGTTGCCGTACGTCTGCGGGGTCTGCACGAAGGCGACGTCGTCGGAGACGAAGAACGGGACCGTCTCGACCAGGAGCTCCGGCCTGGGGACGAAGTCTGCGTCGAGGATGACGAAGTAGTCCCCCTTGGCGATCGTCAGCGCGTGGTTGACGTTGCCGGCCTTGGCGCCGTGGCTCGACAGCCGGCGCACGTAGCGGGCACCGAGCGTGGCGGCGAGGTCGCGCACGTCGTCCGAGCGGCCGTCGTCGAGCACCCAGGTGCGGTGGCGGCCGCGCAGGGCGACGGCGGCGCGCACCGTGCGCGCGACCGTGTCGAGGCTCTCGCCGTACGTCGTGATGAAGACGTCGACGGTCACGGGTCTGTCGTGCAGGTACAGGGTCCAGCGCGTGGGGTCGTCCTCGGCCTCGTCCCGCACGATCTCGGGCAGGTCGAACAGGCGGTCCTGCGCGTGGTGGAAGGAGAAGCCGCGCGGGTCGTAGCCGCTGGAGAGCACCGTCCACATCGCGAGGAGCGCCTGCACGACGAGGATGGTCTCGGCCGTGATCACCATGACGTACGGCAGCGCGTCCCCGCGGTGGGCGGGGTTGAGCAGGAAGACGGCGTAGGCCACGACGCCGAGCGTCGCGAGCAGCATGATCAGGGCGAGCGACGGCGACCGCGAGGCGGCGTTCTCGTCCCTCGGCGGGGCGGTGGGGCGCGGCGGCTCCGCGCGGAGCGGGCCGGGGGGGTGCGACCGGACGTGCTCGGTGCGGCGCGGGGTGACGACGAGACGGTCGAACTCGGAGACGGACATGGCGTGTCCTCCGGGCATGGGCGCGGTCGTGCGGCGGGGAGCGTGGACCACGTCGTCCGGGCGACGGCGGCGTCGTGTCGGTCCTGCGGGCCTGCGGCGGGCGCGACCTCGGCCCTGAACGGGTCGAGGTGACCCGCTCCGGAGAGCGGGCCACCTCGTCGTCTGTCGGGAACATAACCCCGCCGCGCCCCCGTGTCACGGCTTCGGCGGGGTGAGTTCAGCAGGCGAGACCGTCGCCCTGGCCGACTGTCGCCGCAGGTCACAGGCCTGCGGCTCGCCTCAGAGCTGCGTCGCGACCTCCCGCGCCACCAGGTCCAGGTGGTCGAGGTCGTGCAGGTCGAGCACCTGCAGGTACACGCGCTGGATGCCCTGGTCGCGCAGGGAGCCGAGCAGGTCGACGGCCTCGGAGACCGTGCCCGCGACGCCGTGCTCGCGCAGCTCGGCGGGCTCGCGGCCGATCGCGGCCGCACGTCGCGCGAACTCCGCCTCGTCCTTGCCCACCGCGAGCACCAGCGCGACGGACTGCACGATCGAGTCCGGGGTGCGCCCCGCCTCGGCCAGCGCCTCGTTGATGACGCCGATGCGCGGCGCGACCGTGTCCAGCTCGGGGAACGCCTGGTTGTACTCGTCGCCGAACCGGGCGGCCAGCGCCGGCGTGCGCTTCGGCCCGCCCCCGCCGACGATGACCGGGATCTTCGCCTGGGCAGGCTTGGGCAGGGCCGGGGAGTCGACGAGCGTGTAGTGCTCGCCGTCGAACGAGTACGACCCGCCGTCGGGCGTGCCCCACAGGCCGGTGAGGATCTCCAGCTGCTCCTCGAGGAGCCCGAACCGCCGGGCCGGGAACGGGATGCCGTACGCCTCGTGCTCGCGCGCGAACCAGCCGGCGCCGAGCCCGATCTCGACGCGGCCGCCGGACATCTGGTCCACCTGCGCCACCTGGATCGCCAGGACGCCGGGGTGGCGGAACGTGGCCGACGTGACGAGGGTGCCGAGGCGCACGGTCGACGTGTCCCGGGCCAGGCCGGCCAGCGTCGTCCACGCGTCGGTGGGGCCCGGCAGGCCGTCGCCGCCCATCGTCAGGTAGTGGTCGGAGCGGAAGAACGCGCTGTAGCCGAGGTCCTCGGTCGCCTTCGCGACGGCGAGCAGGTCGTCGTACGACGCGCCCTGCTGGGGCTCGGTGAAGACACGCAGGTCGAGGGTCACGGGTTCGCCTCTCGGTGGAACGGTGGGACCGGCGGGGCGCCGGGAGGTCAGTCGAAGGTCGGCGAGGAGGTGCGCGACCGCTTGAGCTCGAAGAAGTCCGGGAACGACGCGAGCGCGACGGCGCCGTCGAAGATCCGCACCGCGTCCTCGCCGCGCGGGATGCGCGTGAGGACCGGGCCGAAGAACCCGACGCCGTCGACGTGGATCGTCGGCGTGCCGACGTCCTCGCCCACCGGCTTCATGCCCTCCTCGTGCGAGACGGCGAGGGCGGCGTCGTAGGCGTCCGACGTCGCGGCGTCGGCCAGCGCGGCGGGCAGACCGGCCTCGGCCAGGGCCTCCACGGCGACGGCGTCGAGGTCGTCCCGGCGGCCGCCCGGGTGGATGCGCGTGCCGGCCGCGGTGTAGAAGGCGCTGAACGCCTCGGGGCCGTGCTCGGTCTGCACCGCCGCGGCGACGCGGCCGATGCCGCGCGACGCCTCGATCTTCGCCCGGTAGTCCGCCGGGACGTCCCGGTCCTTGTTCAGCAGGTACAGGCTCATCAGCCGGAACGTGAGCTCCACGTCCCGGTGCTCCGCCACCTCGAGCGCCCAGCGCGACGTGATCCACGCGAAGGGACACAGCGGGTCGACGTAGACGTCCACGACGGGGACGGTCGTGGTGGGGGCGGTCGTGGTCGTCGGCGCGGTCGTGGTCCCGGAAGTCACGACCGCCACCCTACCCATGCCGGGGGCACGTGTTCCGCGGGAGGGGCAGCGGTAGCCTCGGCCCGTGCGCAAGGTGCGGTGGGCGAGCGTGTGGACCGTGGTCGGGGCGTGCGTCGTCGCGCTCGCGATGCTGTGGGTCGTGCTGCGGGGCAGGGTCTGGGCATGGATCCCGTTCTTCCTCGCCGCAGGGGTCGCCGTCCGGGAGGTCCGGTACCTGCAGCGCGCCCGGCGTCCCGCCGAGGCGGGCTTCGACGAGCGCCGCCGAGGGAAGCCGGACGACGACCGCAGGCGCCGTCGCGGCTGACGCGGATCACCCGCACGGGCCGTCGACGCGCCCGGCTCCCGCGGGCTAGCGTCGAGACGGGCGCCGCCTCCCGACGACGCCGCGGGGCCCGCACGTCCGGGCCACGGCACGGAGGTGCCGCCATGTCCGACCCGACCGACACCGCCGACACCGGCGACACCGCCGACGCGTTCGCCGACCGGCTGTTCGCCGCCACGCTCGGCGCCATCGACGTCCTGGCCGTGCACGTGGGCGACCGGCTCGGGTGGTACCGGGCGCTCGCGTCGTCCGGCCCCCTGACGTCCACGGGGCTCGCGGAGGCCACCGGCACCGCCGAGCGGTACGCGCGCGAGTGGCTGGAGCAGCAGGCGGCGTCCGGCGTCCTCGTCGCGGAGGACGCCGGCGCGGCACCCGCGCTCGACGCGGACCCGCAGCACGTCGCCCGGACCCGCCTCTACGCACTGCCCGCGGCGCACGCGGAGGTGCTGACCGACACGTCCTCGCTGTCGTACCTGGCGCCCCTGGCCCGGTTCGTCGGCGCGATCGGACCGCAGCTGCCCCGTCTGCTCGAGTCGTACCGGGACGGCGGCGGGGTGTCGTGGGACCAGCTCGGCGACGACGCCCGCCAGGCGCAGTCCGACGTCAACCGCCCGTGGTTCGAGCGCCGCCTGGCACCGACGCTCGCGGCCCTGCCCGCCGTCCACGAGGCGCTCTCCCGGCCCGGGGCCCGCGTGGTCGACGTCGGCTGCGGCTTCGGCTGGTCGACGCTCGCCCTCGCCGAGGCGTACCCGCTCGCCGAGGTCCACGGCGTCGACGTCGACCGTCCGTCCGTGGCTGCCGCACGGGCGGCCGCCGCGGAGGCGGGGCTCGAGCGGCGGGCCTTCTTCCACCTCGCGGACGCCGCGGAGCTCGCCGTCGCCCAGCCGTACGACGCGGCGTTCGCCTTCGAGTGCGTGCACGACATGCCGCGCCCGGTCGCCGTGCTCGAGGGGGTGCGCCGCGCGATGCGGCCGGACGGCGTGGTGGTGGTCATGGACGAGGCCGTCGCCGACGAGTTCCGCGCCCCGGCCGACGACGTCGACCGGATCATGTACGGCTACAGCCTGTTCGTGTGCCTGCCGGACGGCCTGTCCACGAGCCCGTCGGCCGGCACGGGCACCGTGATGCGCCCGGCCACGCTGCGGCGCTGCGCGCGTGCGGCCGGCTACGCCGGCGTCGAGGTGCTGCCGGTCGACGACTTCGGCTTCTTCCGGTTCTACCGGCTGCTGCTGGGGTCCACGGACGAGCGGACGCAGCGGGGACGACCGGCGGTGCCGGAGTAATCTCCCTGGCATGACCGCCGTCCGGACGCACACCCACGCCCAGGCCGTCGACGCCGCGATCGACCTCTTCTCCCGGCAGGGCTACGAGCAGACCACCGTCGAGGAGATCGCCGACGCCGCCCGCGTCAGCCGTGCGACCTTCTTCCGCCGCTTCCGCTCCAAGGAGGACGTGGTCTTCGCGGACCACGAGCTGCTCCTGGAGGAGGTCGTCGTCATGCTCGCGGAGACCCGGCCCGAGGCGCGGGCCAGCGAGGAGTCGGGCCGCGCGCCCGAGCGGGCGTGGGACCCGACCACCGACCCGTACCTCGAGGTCTGCCGCGCGGCCCGGCTCGTCTTCGACCACCACGTGGGCCAGCGCGAGACGTCGATCGCGCGGCACCAGCTGCTGCAGCAGGTGCCCGCGCTGCGCGACCGCGAGCTGGTCACGACGCACCGCTACGAGCGCGCGTTCACCGCCTACCTGCGCGACACGCTGCCGCCCGACCGGTCCACCACCACGATGTCGATCGCGTTCGCGGCGTCCGTCGTCGCGGTGCACAACGCGATCCTGCGGCGCTGGCTGCGCAACCCCCACCTCGACCTGCGCCCGGAGCTGGAGGAGGCGTTCGCCGACCTCCGGCGGGCGGCCGTCGCCCCGTTCGCGCACGACGACGACTCCACGGCGCCGTCGTCCGCCCCCGCCGACGCCGCCTCCGCCGGCGAGGGCCGGACGGTCGCCACGGGCGGCGACGGGAAGCGCGTCGTGGTCACGGTGCTGGAGCCCGGGGCGGGGCCGGACGACGTCGCGCGCGCCGTCCGCGACGCGCTGGCCTGACCGACGGTCGAGACGGCCGGACGCGGTGCGGCCGGCGGGAATGCCGCTGTGGCATCCTGAGTTGTGCAGGACACCGCCGGGACCTCCGGCGGTGGAAAGACACGCACGTACGTGCTCCGGGGTCGGTGAAATTCCGAGCCGGCGGTGACAGCCCGCGACCCGGCCTCCCTTGCTCCGGCAGGGTGGGGCCGGCTGACCTGGTGAGATTCCAGGGCCGACGGTCAAAGTCCGGATGGGAGGAAGCACGTGCGGCACGCACCCGTCAGGGTGGGTGCCGCCGGGCGTCGTGCCGCCGACGACGGCCCCACGGGGCCCGACGCGGCGAGCGCCGACCCCTCACCCCGGACGCCGCACCTCGGACCGGGAGAGTGAACGATGGACGCGATCGACGCGTTCTTCAACGCCACGCTGACCATCGGCGACCAGCACATGTCGTGGCGCGAGATCGTCGGCAACCTGTTCGGCCTCGCCTCCGCGCTCGGCGGCATGCGCCGCAAGGTGTGGGCGTGGCCCGTCGGCATCGTCGGCAACCTGGTGCTGTTCACCGTCTTCATGGGCTCGTGGTTCGGCGACTCGAGCCGGGCCGACATGCTCGGCCAGGCGGGCCGGCAGGTGATGTTCCTGATCGTGTCGATCTACGGCTGGGTGCAGTGGCGGCGCACCGAGCGTGCCGCCCTCGAGGTGCGCGCGGACGGCAGGATCCCCGCCGACGGGGGCGCGGCGGTGCACCCGCACTGGGCGTCCTGGCGGGAGCGCGTCGGGATCGTCGTCGTCATGGTGGGCGGCACCCTGCTGCTCACCCCGTTGTTCCGCGCCCTCGGCTCGTACGAGCCCGTGTGGTCGGACGCGTGGATCTTCATGGGGTCGCTGGTCGCCACGTACGGCATGGCCAAGGGCTGGGTCGAGTTCTGGCTGGTCTGGGTGGCGGTCGACGTGGTCGGCGTGCCCCTGCTCTGGTCGGCGGGGTACTACGCCACGGCCCTGATGTACGTGTTCTACGGCGCGTTCACCCTGACCGGGTTCTTCGTGTGGTGGCGCGTGCACCGGCGCGAGCAGGCCGAGGCGGAGACGACGCCCGCCGTCGCGCCCTGACGGCGCTCGGCGCGGCAGTTCGGGCTCGGCGCGGGGGGTCGAACAGC
>NZ_JBHXAW010000159.1:0-10361 GCF_042726645.1 Isoptericola sp. NPDC060257 | reverse complement strand
GCTCGGCGAGGTCGGTCTCGATGGCGGCGATGCCCTCGTCGGCCAGCGCCTCGTTGAGCCCGATCTCCTGCGTGGCCATCGACTTGACCTTGACCACCTCGTCGGCGCCCTTGGACTTCGCGATGTCGGCGACGATCCGGTTGGCCTCCGCCGCGTCGCGCGCCCAGTGCACGACGCCGCCGCGCGCGACGACGTTCTCCTCGAGCTGCTGCAGCAGGTCCGGGAGATTCGCCATCACCTGCTGCTTGACGGCGGACCCGGCGTCGCGCAGCGCCTCCCAGTCGGGCACCTCCCCGACGACGGCGGCCCGCTTGGTGCGGATGACCTGCGTGGCGTGGCCGAGGTTGCGCCGCAGCTGGTCGTTCTTCAGGGTCTGCTTGGCGGCGGCGGGGAAGTCGTCGCCCCAGCGCAGCGGCTCCTGCGGGTGGGGGACGGGGCCGAACGGCTGGTCGGCCCCCGCGCCGTCGGGGCGGCGCAGCGTGCGCGGCAGGCCGAGGAACGTGCGGCTCATCGGGCGGCCTCCGTCCGCGCGGGGCGCTCGCGTTCCGGGCGCGTGAACGTCGTCTCGGGCAGGGGGGTGGGCTCCTCCCGGGTCGAGGCGAGCACCTCCGCCAGGTGCAGCGTGCGGACGCCGGTGCCCTGGCGGGAGAGCCCGCCGCCGATGTGCATGAGGCACGACATGTCGCCTGCGGTGAGCACCTCGGCGCCGGTGCCCCGGACGTTCGCCGTCTTGTCCTCGAGCATCGCGGCGGACGTGTCCGCGTTCTTCAGCGCGAACGTGCCGCCGAACCCGCAGCACGAGTCGGCCGCCGGGAGCTCCACCAGGTCGATGGCCTCGACGGCGCGCAGCAGCCGCAGGGGCTTGTCGCCCACGTGCAGCATCCGCAGCGAGTGGCAGGTGGGGTGGTAGGTGACGCGGTGCGGGAACCAGGCGCCGACGTCGGTGAGGCCGAGCACGTCGACCAGCAGCTCGCTCAGCTCGTACGTCTTGGCGGACACCGCCTCCGCCGTGGCGGCGAGGTCCTCGAGGCCCGCGCGGCGGCAGACCATCGCCTGCTGGTGGCGCACCGACCCCGTGCACGAGCCGGACGGCATGACGACGGCGTCCCACTCGCCGTCCGCGACCGGAGCGAACGTCTCCACGTGGTTGCGGATGACGGGCACCGCCTCGCGGAAGTAGCCGGTGTTGACGTGCATCTGCCCGCAGCACGCCTGGTCGGCGGGGAAGACGACCTCGTGGCCGAGGCGTTCCAGCAGCCGCACGGTCGCGCGCGGTGCCCCGGGGAACAGGGTGTCGGCGAGACAGGTGGCGGCGAGGGCGATGCGCATGCGACTCCTCTGTGCTTCGTGCGGTCGTGCTCGTGCGGTGCCGGCGCCGGGCCGCTGCGGTGCGGCTGTGGTCAGCCACCGTTCGGCTCGGTCCAGCATGACCCGGGCGGGTCGGGGGCGCCACGGCGGCGGCGCCGAGCGGTCACTGTAGCGGATGTGGTCAGACCATTGCTCCGTGCGGTCGTTACGCTGAGCCCGTGCGCACCCACGAACGAGTTCTCGCCCACCTCGAGGAGGGCATCGCCGCCGGCCGCTGGGGCCTCGGCGAGCGGCTGCCCGGCGAGCGGGCGCTCGCGGAGGACCTGGGTGTCTCCCGGCCCTCCGTGCGCGAGGCGATCCGCGTGCTCGACGCGCTCGGCATCGTGCGCCCCGGGGTCGGCTCCGGGCCGACCGCGGGCGCCGTCGTCATCGACCGCCCGGCCGCCGGCCTGGGCGCCGCGGTGCGGCTGCACGTGGCCACCGGCACGCTGCCGGTGCGGGACGTCGTCGCGACGCGCGTGCTGCTCGAGTCCTGGGCCGTGGCCCAGGCGGCGGAGCGGGCGACGGACCTCGCGCCCGGCGCGGCCGCCCACCTCGAGGAGGCGCGCCGGCTCCTGGGCCGGATGGAGGACGACGACGTCCCGCCGGCGGAGTTCCTCGAGCTCGACCAGGCGTTCCACCTGGAGTTCGTGCGCATGGCCGGGAACGTGCTGGTCGAGGCCGTGATGACGGGGCTGCGCGGCGCGATCGGCGGGTACGTCGCCGTCGGGATCGAGCGGCTGCCGTCGTGGCCGCGCACCGCCACCCGGCTGCGTGCCGAGCACCGCGCCGTGCTCGACGCCGTCGCCGCCGGGGACGCCGCGGCCGCCTCCGCCGCGGTGAAGGCGCACATCGAGGGCTTCTCCCGCGAGGCCGGGGTCTGACGCTCGCACGGCGGCACGCGCGGCCCTGTGGACGACGGGCAGGGGTGTCCGCGGGGGCCGCTAACGTCCTGCGGGTGGCCGCGGCTCGGCGGCCGGACGCGACGGGCCCGGACGGGCGGGGGTGACGCATGGAGCGGGAGGACGCCGCGCGGCTCGCGCGCGGCCTGATGGCCGAGCACGGCCTGTCCCGCTGGACGTTCCGGTTCGACCGGGCGCGGCGGCGCGCCGGCCTGTGCCGGTACGACCGCCGCGAGATCAGCCTGTCGGGGCCGCTGACGGACCTGTACGACGAGGCGGACGTGCGCGAGGTGGTGCTGCACGAGATCGCGCACGCGCTGGCCGGCGCGCGGCACGGGCACGACGCCGTCTGGCGCGCGACGGCGCGGTCGATCGGCTCCACGGGCCGCCGCGTGGTGCGCGACGACAGCCCCGAGGTGGAGGGCGACTGGGTCGGCCGCTGCCCTGCCGGTCACCGGGTGACGCGCTTCCGCCGGCCGCAGCGCCCGCAGGCGTGCGCCCGCTGCTCGCCGGTGTTCGACCGGCGCTTCCTGCTCACCTGGACGTACCGCGGCCGGCCGGTGCCCGAGCTCGGACTGCCCGCGGCGACGGCCGGCGGGGCGCCTCGGACCAGCGGGACCTCGGCGCCCGCGACGTCGCCGTCGCGCGTGGACGCGTCGCGGGTGGACCCGGCCGGGGTCCGGCCGGGGGAGCAGCTGCGGGTGGTCGCGCCGGGCCGGTACGACGGCGTCGTCGGCACGCTGCTGAAGCGCGGTCGGACGCGGTTCCACCTGCAGGTCGGCAGGACGGTGCTCACGGTGCCGTTCGGCCTGGTGGAACGCCCCTGACCGGCGGTTCGCGCGGGGCCGCGCGGCCCGGGCGCGCCGCCGACGAGGCCAGCACGCCGCCCTGACCTGGGGTTGTGCTTGCCCGGGTCGACGGGCATCATGGTCGCGCACCACCTGCTTGAATCCATTCAACCTTGACGGCCGACGAGGGCCGCCGAGGGTGGCTCGACGACGAGACCTCGAGGTGAGCACCAGTGTCAGCTCAGAACCGCTCTGCGCGTCCATCGTTGGAAAGCGCTAGCCGGCCGCACGGTCGCCCGGCGGCTCGGCTCGCCCGCAGGGCCCTCGCCGCGGTCGCGACGACCGTCGGCCTGGTCCTCGCGGGCCTGTCCGCCACCGTCGGTGCCGCATCGGGCGCGGCGGCCGCCGACGTCCCCGCCCCCACCGCCGTCCGCGTCGCCCGCGCCGTCGACGGCGCGCTGTCGATGCGCTGGAACGCGGCGACGGGCGCCGCCGGCTACGTGCTGTCCCGCAGCGACGCCGTCGACGGGGAGTACGCCGAGGTGGCGCGCACGGACGAGCGCACGGTCTACGCCACCGACGACGTCGACACCACCGCCGTGCACTACTACCGGGCACAGGCGATCGGCGCCGACGGCACCCTGTCCGCGCCGTCCGCGGTCGCCGTCGGCACGCTGGTGGGCGACGGGGTCGCGGCCCCGGAGATCCCCGAGGGCGGACTCACCCTCGACTTCGGCAACGGCGCGACGGCGGCCGGAGCGACGCGGATCGTCGCGGGTCCCGCGTACTCGAAGGCGCACCGCGTCGGCTTCGTCGACCCCGCCCAGGTGACCCCGGTCCGGCGCGACGGCGACGACCCGCTGCGCTCCGACCTGGTCCGCGTGGGCGACACGGAGCTGGTGGTCGACCTCCCCGACGGCGACTACACCGTGGGCATGGTCGCCGGCGACCTGGGGGCCGCCACCGACATCGCGATCACCGCCGAGCAGATGGCCAAGGTGCCCGCCACCGAGAAGGCCGCGGGGGAGTTCCTCGAGACCGAGTTCGACATCGCGCTGGTCGACGGCCAGCTCAACCTCGACTTCGCCGGCGCGGCAGCGAACCTCGCCGCCCTCACGATCACCCCGCGGGCACCGCGCGAGGCGGGCGCCGAGCCCACCGTCTACGTCACCGGCGACTCGACCGTCCAGACCTACACCGACTACTGGGCGCCGCAGGCGGGCTGGGGCCAGATGCTGGGGCGGTTCCTGGCCGACGGCGTGACGGTCGACAACCACGCGATCGGCGGCCGGTCGTCCAAGAACTTCATCAGCCAGGGCCGCCTCGACGAGGTGCTGCGCCAGATCCGTCCTGGCGACCACCTCTACGTCCAGTTCGGGCACAACGACAACAGCTACGGCGTCGACGACCGCTACGCGGCGCCGGCGGACTACCGCAACTACCTGCGCACCTTCGTCGACGGGGCGAGGCAGCGCGGCGCGACGCCGATTCTCGTCACCCCCGTGTCACGACGCAGCTTCGACGCATCCGGGCACGCGAACGTCTCGTTCCCCCAGTACGTCGAGCAGGCGCGCGCGCTCGCCGAGGAGACCGGCACCCCGCTGGTCGACCTGTCCGCCTCCAGCCGCGCCTACCTGGACGAGATCGGGCCCGAGGCCGCCAGGTCGGTGTTCCTGTGGGTACCCGCGGGCGTCTACCCGGCCCGTCCGAACGGCACGCAGGACGACACCCACTTCCAGGAGTACGGCGCGATCCAGATGGCGCGCCTGGTCGCGCGGGACACCGCCGGCCTCGACGTCCCGCTGGCCGACGAGGTCGTCGAGGCCGAGCCGCCCGCCCAGGTGCCGGCCGCGCCCACCGGGCTCGCCGCCTCCGCGGTGTCGGGTACGGGCGCCACGCTGACCTGGGACGCGGTCGACGGCGCGGACATCTACCGCGTGCTGCTCAAGGACGCGGACGCCGGCGACGACGCCTACGCCCTGCGGACGACGTCCACCGTCGGACGCGTCGACCTCACCGGGCTGGAGGCGGGCGCGTCCTACGACGTGCAGGTCGTGGCCGTGAACGGCCGCGGCGACTCCGCGCCGTCCGACGCGCTGCGCCTGACCACCGAGGAGCCGCTCTACCGGTTCGACGTGCAGCCCGCGGGCGCGGCGACGATGGACGGCTACCTCCCGCTCGACGACACGACGCTCTACGCGAAGGGTCTGGGGTACGGCTTCACCTCGGCGACCGGCCCGGGTGGCCGTGACCGCGGCACGGGCTTCGACCCGGTGCCGACGGCGCTGCAGCGCGACTTCCTGCTGCCGTCGGCGAGCACGCCGATCGCCGTGGACGTCGAGGACGGCACCTACGTCGTCGCCGTCGAGTGGGGCGACATGCTCGGCACCGCCGGCCTCGCCGTGACGCTCGAGGGCGAGGACCGCGGCTCGGCCAACGCCGGCCGCGGCACCACCTCGACGCGCGTGCTCGCTCCGGTCGAGGTGACCGACGGCCGGCTCGACGTCGTCGCGTCGGGCTGGCTCAACGGACTGACCATCACGCGCCTCGACGACGAGGCCACGACCACCACCGGAGGGAACCGATGACGACACCCCTGCACCACCCCGCCGCATCCCCGCGAAGGAAGGCCCGCCCCCTGGCCGCCGGGGCGCTGACGCTGGGCCTCGTCCTGCCCGTCGTCTGCGCGGCGTCGGCCGCGCCCGCCACGGCGTCGGACGACGCCGTGACGTCGTCGAGCACGCCGACGTCGAGCACGACGACGCCGAAGCGGCAGGCCGAGCGCCTCGACCGCTCCCCGGTCGCCGTGGCCACCGACGACGGCGTGTACGTCGGCTGGCGCATGCTCGGCGACGACCCGCAGGCGATCGGCTTCCACGTCTACCGCGACGGCGAGCGGATCACCGACCGGCCGATCACGGGCTCGACCAACCTCGTCGACCCGGACGGCACGGCGTCCTCGACCTACCGGGTCAGCGCCGTCGCCGGCGGCAGCCGCGTCGAGCGGTGGGCCACCGCCGCGTTCACGGTCTGGGACGGGCAGACCCTCGACGTCCCGCTCGACAAGCCCGCCGACGGCACGACGCCCGACGGCAAGGCGTACTCCTACCGCGCCAACGACGCCTCCGTGGGCGACGTCGACGGCGACGGACAGTACGAGATCGTGCTCAAGTGGGACCCGACCAACTCGCAGGACAACTCCAAGGGCGGGTACACGGGCAACGTGTACCTCGACGCCTACGAGCTGGACGGCACGCAGCTGTGGCGGGTCGACCTGGGGCGGAACATCCGGGCGGGCGCCCACTACACCCAGTTCCAGGTCTTCGACTACGACGGCGACGGCCGCGCCGAGGTCATGGCCAAGACCGCCGACGGCACCGTCGACGGCGCGGGCACGGTGATCGGCGACGCGGACGCGGACCACCGCAACGCGAGCGGCTACGTGCTGGCCGGGCCCGAGTTCCTCTCCGTCTTCGACGGCGAGACCGGCGCCGCGGTCGACACGGTCGACTACACGCCGGCGCGCGGCACGGTCACCGACTGGGGCGACGGGTACGGCAACCGGGTCGACCGGTTCCTCGCCGGCACCGCCTACCTCGACGGCGAGCACCCGAGCGCGATCTTCTCGCGCGGCTACTACACGCGGGCCGTGATCGCGGCCTACGACTTCGACGGCGAGCACCTGTCCCGGCGCTGGGTGTTCGACTCCGACGAGGCGGGCGACCAGTACGAGGGCCAGGGCAACCACAACCTGTCCGTGGCCGACGTCGACGGCGACGCGAAGGACGAGATCGTCTTCGGCTCGATGACGATCGACGACGACGGCTCCGTGCTCTACGACACCGGGCTGGGCCACGGGGACGCGCTGCACGTGGGCGACCTCGACCCGTCCCGGCCGGGTCTCGAGGTCTTCGCGGCCCAGGAGTCGATGAGCGCCTCCGGGAACCGCGGGGCCACGTTCCGCGACGCCGCGACCGGCGAGGTGCTCTGGTCGATCCCCGCCACGCGCGACACCGGGCGCGCCGCCGCCGGCGACATCGACCCGCGGTACGCGGGCGCCGAGGGCTGGGCCGTCGGCGGCGACGCCGCGTGGAACTCCCGCGTGGGAGAGCTGCACGCCGCGTCCGGCGAGCTGATCGGGAACACCATCCCGGCCGCCAACTTCCTCACGTACTGGGACGGCGACCTGCTCGCGGAGATCGGCGACCACGAGTTCGACGACGGCCCCCGCACCGGCGTGCCCACGATCTCGAAGTGGGACTACGAGAACGGTGAGCAGGTCGAGCTCTACCGCGCGACCGGCACGCTGTCGAACAACGACACCAAGGGCAACCCCGCTCTGCAGGCGGACCTGTTCGGCGACTGGCGCGAGGAGATCGTCACCCGCACCGAGGACTCGACGGCACTGCGGATCGCCACGACCGTCATCCCGACGGAGCACCGGCTGCGCACCCTCATGTCCGACCCGGTCTACCGGCTCGGCATCGCCTGGCAGAACACCGCCTACAACCAGCCGCCGCACACGTCGTACTTCCTCGGCGAGGGGATGACGACGCCCGCCGCCCCGGCCCTGGCGTACACGACGCCGGCGCGACCGGGGGAGAAGGTCGGCCGCTGAGCCGCTCGCCCCGCGAGCACGCGTGAGACCAGGGCGGGTGCGGTGGGATGATCGCTCCCATGAGTGAGTCCACCGCACCCGCCCTGACGCTGCCGGCCCGCGCCGCCGGGTCCCGCATCGTCGGCCTCGGGCACCACCAGCCCGAGAGGGTCATGACCAACGACGACGTCGCGAAGCTCGTCGAGACCAACGACGAGTGGATCCGCTCCCGGACCGGCATCGTCACCCGCCACGTCGCGGCCGACCACGTCACCGTCGCGGACATGGCGACGGGGGCCGCCCGGCACGCGCTCGACGACGCCGGCGTCGCGGCCTCCGACGTCGACCTCGTGGTCGTCGCGACCACCACCGCGTTCGACCGGTCGCCCAACACGGCGGGCCGCGTCGCCTACGCGCTGCGCACCGGCGTCCAGCCCGGGGCGAGCACGCCCGAGGGCGAGGAGGCGCCCGACCTGCGCGACGTCGTCGGGCCCGCCGTCATCGACCTCAACACCGCGTGCTCCGGCTTCGCGTACGCCGTGGGCGTGGCCGACCAGGCGATCCGCGCCGGGTCCGCGCGCACCGCCGTCGTGGTCGGCTCGGAGAAGCTCACGGCCGTGACCGACTGGTCCGACCGCAGCAGCTGCATCCTCACCGCCGACGGTGCGGGCGCGGTCGTGCTGCAGGCCGCCGACACCCCGGCCGTCGGGCCCGTCGTGTGGGGCTCGGAGCCCGAGCTGACCCCGGCGGTGGTGATCGAGGCGCCGCAGGAGAAGTTCGCGCAGGACGGTCGCGCCGTCTTCAAGTGGGCCATCACCCGCGCCGCCGACCGCGCCCGCCGGATCGTCGAGGCCTCCGGGCTCACGCTCGACGACATCGGCGTCCTCGCCGCGCACCAGGCCAACCTGCGCATCATCGAGCCGCTCGCCAAGTCGCTGGGGCTCGAGGACCGCGTCGTCGTCACGGACATCACCGAGTCCGGCAACACGTCGGCGGCGTCGATCCCGATGGGACTGTCCAAGTGGTGGCACTCCGGCAAGATCCCGGCGGGCACGCCGGCCCTGCTCTTCGGCTTCGGCGGCGGCTTCACCTGGGCCGGCCAGGTCGTCATCACCCCGTCGAGGTAGTACCAACCCTGCCGAGGTAGTTGCCCTTGCGCCGAGGTAGTACCACCTCGGCGCAAGGGGAACTACCTCGCAGGGGTGGGGAGGACGACGCCGCTCGGGTAGGCTGTCGGAAACCGCTTACCCGACGTCGCCGTCGCGGCGACACCCAAGGAGATCGACGATGCCCTCCGTCCCCACCCCCGCCGGCAGCTCGACCGGCACCTCGGCCGGCACCGAGCGCCGCCGATACGCCGTCGCGGGTGCCGGCCACCGCGCCGGCATGTACGTGAACGCGCTGATCGGGGACCACGCCGCCGACGGCGAGATCGTCGCGTGGGTGGAGCCCAACCCCGTGCGCGCGGCCGTGCACGAGGCGAAGGTGGCCGCTGCCGTGGGCGGGGAGCGCCCCGTCTACCACCCCGACCACCTGGAGAAGGCCCTCGACGAGCAGCGGGTCGACCGCCTCATCGTCACGTCGGTCGACAACACGCACGCCGATCTCGTCTCCCGAGCGCTGCGCGCGGGCGTCGACGTCGTGGTCGAGAAGCCGATCGCGGCCACCGAGGACGAGGCGCGGCAGATCGCCGACGCCGTCGCCGAGACGGGCCGCGACCTCACGATGACGTTCAACTACCGCTACTCGCCACGCAACTCCGCGCTGCGCGAGGTCATCGCGTCCGGCGAGATCGGGCAGGTGCTGAGCGTCCACTTCGACTGGGCCCTCGACACCGTGCACGGCGCGGACTACTTCCGCCGCTGGCACCGCGAGAAGGTCAACAACGGCGGCCTGCTGGTGCACAAGTCCAGCCACCACTTCGACCTCGTCAACTGGTGGATCGACGCCGTCCCGCAGCGCGTCTTCGCCAGCGGCGGCCGTCGGTTCTACGGCGACGACGCCGCGCACGCGTCCGGCTACGAGCCGACGGCGGGGGAGAAGGCGCTGAACGAGCAGGGCGTGGACCCGTGGCGCATCGACGTCGACGCCGACCCGTACCTCTCCGAGCTGTACGGCCCCGAGGCGCAGGCCGTGGACGGCTACCGCCGCGACCGCAGCGTCTTCGACGCGGGCATCACCACCGAGGACACCCTCGGGCTCGTCGTCGCGTACGCCGGCGGCCCGGTGCTCACCTACTCGCTCACGGCCAGCGCGCCGTGGGAGGGGTACCGGGTCGTCGTCAACGGCTCGCGCGGCCGCGCCGAGCTCGAGGTGGTCGAGCGCGGTTCCGTCGTCTTCGGCGCGGACGGCAAGGCGACCGTGGACCCGAGCTTCACCGCGACCTTCGGCGAGGACACGGTGCGCCCCGAGGGTGAGCGGCTCGTCGTGCAGAAGCACTGGGAGCGCGCGGAGGAGCGGCCGATCGTCGCCGTCGGGCACGGCGGCCACGGCGGCGGCGACGCCCTGCTCCTGGCCGACGTCTTCCGCGGCCGCACCGAGGCCGACCCGCTGGGCCGCGCCGCCGGCTTCCGCGACGGGCTGCGCGCGTCCGGCATCGGCTACGCCGGCAACCGCTCGCTGGCCACCGGCGACCCGGTGCGCCTCGACGACCTGGGCCTCGGCATCGACCTCTGACCCGAGCTCGAGGTGTCTGCGCCGAGGTAGTACCACCCGCGCCGAGGGAGT